>DROE01000201.1 GCA_011322005.1 Devosia sp. | reverse complement strand
GGCTGACGCTCCCGAGCTGTTTGGCCAGCTCCAGCAGCCCAAGCTTCGGTTTGATGATCTTTTCCTGAATGCTTGTCATTGATCGACACTCCTTGTTTACGCTCCATAAGAGCAGAAATGTCAGATCAAGTCTCGTGTTTTACATCTGATGCCGCCAACTCTTCACGCAGTTGTTGCAACTCGAACTCGAAGTTTTGTTTGCGCAGCTCATAGGCCGGTTTGTCGAGGGCTCCGTCCACGAGGAGGTCGGTCAACCGGTCCATCCGCGCTGCCGCGTCTGAGATTCGCAGCCGCAAGGAGCGTTCGAGTTCCTCCTGCCCGTCATCGGCAAGCCATTTCTGGATGTCTTTGGAAAGAACTGTTTGGTCCTTCTCGGTGATCTCAAGGGCAGAAAGGCGCTGTCGCACGGCCTCGTCCAGCCGATCTTCGCGGATCGCACCCTGTCCACACCCCGCAGTGTGACAACGGTAGTATATTCTGGCTTTCTGCCGTTCGCCGGTAAGGATGCGTCCGCAGCCGCCGCAGGTGAAAAGCCCTCGAAACAGCATCTGATGTTTGGTCGATTTTTTCGTGAAGCGTTGCTCCTTGATCGATGCAACACGTCGGAATACTGCCGTGGTAATCAAAGGTTCATGTGCGCCCGCATAGAGCTTTCCCCGAATGACCATTTTCCCGCAATAGAATGGGTTCCGCAGGATGGTTTCGATATTGCGCCGAACAACAAGCCGACCACCAAAGCCTTTAAGGCCCCGCCGCCTCATTTCTTCAGTGAGGCTCGTGATTGAATAGTCGCCGGTGCAGTACAGATCGAAGACCTGGCGCACCAATGGGGCCTTGGCCGGGTCAACCGCTTTCAAATTGCCACCGCCGGTGTCGAGATAGCCAATAGGCGCCCGGAACGGGTAGATTCCGTTCTTGATGCGTCCGTAGATGCCTTTCTTCACCTCGAGACTGAGATTGCGGCTGTAGTCGGCAGCGAGCGCCATTTGGATATCGGCCATCAATCTCCCACTGCGCGTGCCGAAGTCGAGGTTGTCGGCCGCGCTGTACACCTTGATGCCAAGCTGGAGCACATCGTCAATCAGTGACCAGTCCCTATAGTTGCGCGCGGACCGGTCTATCTTGTGGACGATTAACCCTTCTGCGTCGCCGCGTTGCAAGGCCTTCATCATCTGGCCGAATATTGGGCGCCCGATCTTGGAGGCGGTTTCGCGTTCCTCGAACCACTCAACAATTTGAAGGTTGTTCTGACTCGCAAAGCCCGTGATTGCATCTTTTTGGGCTTCCAGAGAGGCACCGTCACCTTGCCGCTCCGTTGAAACCCGGATGTATCCGAAACAGGGCTTCATGGGTCTTTTGAATTATGGTCCGACTCTACCAGATCTTCAGAAAAACGCGAATCTGACCAAGGCCATTGGCCGGATTTCTTGAGGTTCTCAAAGACTGCTTTGCAGATGTCCAAGTGCCGTTGAAGGTGTTCGTCTTTGCTCATCTGAGCATTCTACGTGGCAGGATAAATCAGCATAGACGGCGAAAACCCTGGTCAGGTGATATTGTGAACCAGAAAAAGGCGGCCCGATCTGGGCCGCCCTTGGGACGCCGTCTCATACCTGCGGCAACAACATGCCAGCAGGTTGCTGGTCTGCCCGGTGCAGGCAGGTTGCATCGATCACCTGGTGGAGCCGTTCGGTCAGCACCGGGTGTTCTGCAATCCGGCCCTCAAGCGCGTGTGTGACGCAATTGAAGAGCCGCCATGCAGTTTTCACGCCCCAGTCATGCGGTGGGTTCTCCCAGCGGTCCATCACGGTGGCAATCCGGGTGACGGTGATCACCTTGGAGCGGTAGAGCTCCATCACCGCGTGGTCGGCCGCGTCTTGGGTCAACGTCGTGGCCCGGTAGCGGGTCATCACCCGGTGCTGGGCCTCACGCTGATCGGCTAGCGGCTCGATCAGCTCACCGACCAGACCAGGCAGATCGCGCTTGGCGTTCGCCGTGTGCTTCCTGCGCACGACATGATCGGCAATAAACGCGAGGTTGTCACAAACAAACACCCGCGAGCCGAAGGAAATCCCGATCGGGAAGGTCTTGTCGTGGCTGTTTCTGAGGCCCACGGTGTCGGTGTAGTCGCCGTAGGGGCTCTTCAGACACAGGACCCCGAAATACCGCATCCCGTCGGGCGTCACCCCGTGGTGTTCTTCTTCGACCGTGTGGCCGTAGAAGCCGAGCGTGTGCCGGACCGCGTCCACCAGGCGGTGGTGCGGGATCGGCACATGGGTAGGCGTTGCCTCCGGGGTTTCGAGTTGGCGAAGGCCGTCGTAGTCGAGCGGGTTTGCACCCGCGTGCAGCATGAGCGTCATGGCTTGTCTCCTATGATATTGGGAAAGGAACAGGGTTCCGCTGATCATTGTCAGGCCTCGCGGCTCAATTCGCTAGGAGGCGATAAATCGGCCCGCGTGATGTCCGCTCATCGTGGCGGGAAGGTTGTCGCCGAGAATACCCGCTTGATCTCCCCATCGACCATGAGCTGCACAAAGGCCCGGTAGTTCGGCAGGTTGACCAGATCCGGAATGGTGACGGTTCCAAGCTGGCGTTCGAAGGTCGGGGCGTCCTGGGAACCGGTGCGGAACACCATGACGCTCCCAGCGTTCCCGAGCACCGCCTCAAAGACCTCGCGGTCGGCCTGGACAATATGCTGGTGGGCCAAGGTGAGCCCCAGGCCGTATTTGCGGGTCTCCGACATCATCCCGGCGAGCGCCGATGAGGTGAAGGAATGGAATTCGTCAACATAGAGCATGAAGGGGCGACGTTGGGCTTCAGGCTGGTCGTGCCGGGTGAAGGCCGCGTTCATGATGCTGGCGACAATGAGACCGCCCAGTACGTTTGACATATCCGCCCCCAACCGCCCCTTGGCAAGGTTCACGATCAGGATACCGCCTTCGTCCATGATCCGGCGGAACCGCAGAGGGTGCTGAGGTTCGCAGATCGCTTTGCGCACCACGGGGCTCGCCAGGAACGCACCCAGCTTGTTGGCGATCGGCGCGACCCCGTCGACGGCGGTCTGATAGTTCATGTTGGGGAATTCCCGGGTCCAGAAGGCGAAGACCTGCTCGTCAGTCACGCGCGCGACCACCTTGTGCCGGAAATCCTTGTCGACGTAGAGCCGCACGATGTCCCGGATATCTGCCTCGGGCTGCTCCAGAAACGCGAGAACCGCATAGCGCAACAGGTGCTCCATGCGCACGCCCCAGGCATCGGCCCATTGCTTCTTGAGCGCTTCGATGAAGCCGGAGGCGACCAGGGGGCGAAACGGGGCTGTGACGGGGGTGAGCGGGTTGTATCCAAAGGGGCTTTCTGGGTCAGCGATGTCCCAATACAGATGTTTGCCCGAAAGAGATTGAGACAACTGCCTGGCCAGATCGCCATGCGGATCAACAAGACAAAAGCCGATATCAGCCTCCGCGTCCTGCCGCGCCATGTTGCCAAGCAAGGTCGACTTGCCGGTGCCGGTTTGCCCGATGACATAGAGGTGCATGAGCCGGTCTTTGAGGCGGATACCAAAGGGAAAGTCGCCGTAGCGGCTATGGGCCTGGCCAAGCAAGGTGACGTGATCGGGTGGAAAATACATCGCGCCATTGTGGCCCGCCGGGCGGCTTCCCCCTAGGCGGCTAAAAACCGATGCGCGGGATATCACTGCCCCCGATGCTTCGCTGCCTAGCTGGATCCAACCCGTCGCATATCATGGCGCCAGATCGTTCTTCCCCGGATCACCTCTTCCCGGGTGCACCCGTCACTCCGACGGGTCCACCTGAACAGGAGGTGATTATGGGACATTCGCAACAAGATGATTTCGATGCCATCGGTTCGGTGCCGGTATGTATGGTCTGCGGCTCGGAACGCGTGGCGCTTGACGCTTGGGCGTGCTGGAATCCGGAGGCCGGGTTGTGGGAGTTGGAGCATGTTTTCGACGATGCCCACTGCCACGCCTGCGAACAGGAAACCATGCTGGTGTGGAAACGCCGCGATGGTGCAGATCCAAGGCAGGCGGTCCGTGAGCTCAATGACCGGTTTCGGTGCGAGGGCCGTGGCAACGGGACGGTCGTGGTGACGCCCGGTGTTCGGGCGCTTGGACAGGACTTCCACCAGCGCGCATTCCAGGCGGTCCGGGATTTCGACCAATTCTCAGAGGACAACGACCCCTGGGGCGAACACGACTACGGCGCGGTCGAGATCGACGGCGAAAAGGTGTTCTGGAAGCTCGACTACTACGATCCAACGCTTACCCAAGGCTCGGAAAACCCGGCCAACGAAGCCATCACGCACCGGGTACTGACCATCATGTTGGCAAATGAATATTGAGCAACCCGCCCTCAGTAAGGGGGCGGGTTTTTTGGTACCGGCCCATACCAATCATTGGACGGGTGTCCGAATGCCGCAGTTGCAACCCACATTGCG
Source organism: Devosia sp. (assembly GCA_011322005.1). Classification (GTDB taxonomy): domain Bacteria; phylum Pseudomonadota; class Alphaproteobacteria; order Rhizobiales; family Devosiaceae; genus DROE01. The sequence goes on along the minus strand of DROE01000201.1, from coordinate 7,404 downwards.
GCCATTCAAGGCATGGCGACAGCAGCAGGGGCTGCCGGTGCCATATCTGCAATGAACGGGCTCGCCTGCAAGACCGCTGTTCCATAGTTGACGTACGCCGGTGCAATACCTGCTCTCATCGCATCTGCCAGCGGCATTTCTTGAGAGTACGTAAGTATCAGAGTACCTGGTTTTCCGTTGGCTGGGTCGGCCTTCACTCGCGTGATGCCCACGAAGAATAACCTGCGCTGTTCTTCATCGAAGTGCTGCCTTTCGAGAGGGATCAGCGGCTTCTTCGGTGCTCTAGGCAACAGCCCATTCACGCACCCTGCTATGATCGTCACGGGCGAGCTCAGCCCTTTGCTCTTATGCAAGCTCATTATGCGGACTTCTTGGATGTCCGTCGGGATTTCCGGCTGCGTGATGGCGGTGATCAATTCGCCGACCAAAGATTGCGCATCTATGCTCGGATCAGCAGCAATCAATCCGACTGCGATATCGCGCAGTTCGCGGGTGTCCTCCTGGTCCGCGGGAAACAATGCGTCGACCACAGCAGCGAGGTCGGGTAATGCGGCAAGAGAATTCAGTTCAGCAATGAGCGCATTGAAATCGTTCACAATGCGCCCTGTGTAAGGAATGCTCAGAGTGCCCGCACTCAATTGACTGAGAGTCTGCCACGGCGATAATCCGGTCGCTTCACAATGGTCACGGACATGCTTGTAGCCCGCAGCATGGAAATTGTTTCCGTTCCGCCCCACCAGCCAGCGCAGAGCGACCCGGTCGTCCTGATTAGCGAACAGCTTCAATAGCGCGAACGAATATTGAGCCGCCTCCCGCTCAAGTTCGGATTCTGTGTATTCGGATCGGGCAGGGACGCCACCTGCTATCAGCGCTTTGTAAATCGGCGTTCCGACGGCGCGGCTTTGGGCTAAGACCAATATGTCGCCCGCAGGGGTGCCCGCGGCGATCATTTGCTGGATCGTAGCAACGACGCCCGCGACCTCTCGGTTCAAATTCGGGTATTGGAGAATGCTTACCGCGCCCGGCCCCTTCGCAGCGATAGGAACCAGCGTACGCGGTACCGGACGGTGGACGTTGTGGGCAATGAGAGCATTTGCCATTTCAACAACACCGGTCGGGCATCGGTGGCAATCGACAAGACTCAAATCGTCGGCGCCTGGGTTGGCCTGCAGCCAATCGCGAATGCCGTCAGGGTGGGCGTGTTTGAAACCATAGATCGACTGATCGTCGTCGCCGACTATGCAGACTTCCGCCACATCAGAAAGCAGTTCGATGATTGCTTGCTCCGCCTTGTTCAGATCCTGATACTCATCGACCAAGATATGGCTGAACTCTGCGCGTTCAGGTGCGGCGGGGTTGGCCGAAAGATAGCGATAGATTTCGGGGATTACTTCCCCGATTAACATCGCTTCGTGAAAACGCAGCCATTCAAGTAGATCGCGCTGGAATGCGGCTTCCGCCGCGGAGGGTGCGTATCCCGGTGTCTGGTGATTGAGGCGTGCCCACGCCGCTTCATAGGCTTGTTTCAGGTCGTCCACGGCCCTCTTGCCGCCGTGAGCAGCCATGAGGTCACAAACCATTGCTTCCGTTTCGAAATCGTTCAGCGGGCGCGGAATGCGCCCAGTCGCCGCGAGAACATGGTTCCGCGTGAGCATTCGAAGGGCGAGGCTGTGAAGGGTGTGTGCGTGTAGTGCATTGCATCCGGGAACGCCCATATTGACCAACTCACGGTGAAGGTCCTGCGCCGCAACTCGGGTGAACGTGACCGGAAGGATTAGGTCGGGCGCAACACCAGCTTCGAGCAGACGGGCAACTCTGCGCTTCATCGCAAACGACTTGCCGGTGCCCGGTCCTGCCACGACTCGAACGCGCGCGTTCGTGGTCGAAGCAATACGGTGTGCCGGTGTTCCCGGCGTTAATCCATCAAACCAAGCCATTCTTTTCTCCGAAACGCCAATTATTCAAAGCTCACCCACAAGTAGAACGGATCAAGGGTTCATTCAATATGCCAATGCGTCGCTAGTGAAGGCGACATGCTAAAGTCTGGTTTGAGCCTTGGCTTTAGGCACCGTCAGAGTTGCAGCGGACTTCTGCTTTTCCGCCCTTGTTGTCGCCCCGCTTGGCTTGAGCCACTGCGCAAACATACAACTGAGCCATTCATGACGCATCTGGACCAGCATGACGTGAAAGAACTTTGCGTAAGCTTCGTCCTCACCAATGAAGACCCTCAATCACCGGTAATCATTTCTCGCCGTCTAGCATCCGGTGCCTGGTTCCTGATATCCTGATCCCGTCAGGGTCACCGTAAGAAAACCACCTTCAGAACCACCACCAGCGCGGTATGGCGAGCGCCGGAAAGGTTTCACCTTTCCGGTCTCCGCACGTCCATACCGGGTTGGTGGTTTGTTATCTGAGAACGTGAGCTGACATCGAAAATGGGGATTTTGCGCCTCCTTGTCGGCAGAGGGTCGGCCCCATACACTGGTGAGCATTACAAGCATAAGCAAATCATCATATGACAACCGAATTTGCACTCGACCTCCGCACAGCGCGGCGCAAGGCGGGGTTCGTGCAGAGCGATATCGCTCACCTTTTGGCGTCACATCAATCGCGGGTCTCGGACCTCGAGCAGGGGCGGAAGCTGCCGACATTGACAGAGATCATCACGCTGTCGCTGATCTTTGGCCGGTCGTTCGAAAGCCTGTTTGCGATGGTCATGGGCCAGGCGCGTAAGGACCTGAAGAAACGGGTCCGCAAGTTGCCGAAGAACACCCGGGACTTCGCGGGAACCTTCAACCGGGCTTCATCGATTGAACGCCTGAAGGATCGACTGGCCGCTGACGACGAGTATGACAGCACCTAGAATCCTGGGGGTGGCGGTGGCATCCGGGCGGGTCGGCTACGTGCTTCTTGCAGGCAGCACGCTCAAGGACTGGCACGTGTCATACACGGCGTCAAAGTCACCGGCCAAGGCGGCTGAGCTGGCCCAGAAATGGATCAACCAGCTGGAGCCCGATATTCTGGTCAGCGAAAAGGTCGAAAACGCGGCCAAGAAGAGCAAGCGGACCAAGGAGATCATCTCGGCAATCGCCCGGACGGCTGAGCACAATTACCTGTTGGATGTTTCCGTCGTGCGGGCTCATGACTATGCCAACAAGTACGAAGAGGCATCGGCCCTGGCCAAGCAGTATCCCGAGATCCAGGCCTGGCTCCCCAAAAAGCGGCGGTTCTTTGACAACGAGCCCCGCAACACCGTTCTTTTCGAAGCCCTGTCGTTTGCCGACAGCGTCCGGCGCGGCGGAACCGTGGGTCTCGCCAGCATGATGGGTTAGTTCTTCGCTCTATCGATATAAACATCGGGGAAATGCACCCGGGACCAGCCGCCCTCCAAGAGGGCGGTTTTGGGTTTTGGCGGGGTGAACACCGGTCCAAAATCCTCCCAGGCCTGGAACAGCATTCGCCCGGCAAGAGACGGCGCGTGGGTTTCCATGGTCCGGATGATCTGTTCCGTTCGCTTCGGATCCGTGACGACGTTCAAAATGAGGATCGACGACTTCAAGTTGAGATGATCCTTGTACAGGCCCTGGCCGACATATTGTTCGTATTGTGTAAGATTTCGCTGCCAGCTCTTCCGGTTGAAGTTCTTCGAGGTGGCCGGTTCGGTCGACCGGTCCGCTTCGACGAGAAAGCTGCGGTAACGCTTGCCCTCTGGCGTGTCGTATTCCAGCGCGAAGAGTGCGTCAGGGATCAAATCCTTCTGGTATACCCGTCCGGTGTCGGGATCAGGCGTATCGACCGGATAGCGCAGGTCTGTGTCCGCGCGCTCAAGGAGACGCGATTGCGGGATGTACAAAAGACCGTCGTGGTCCAGCACCGCTAACTCGATCGAGGCGGTAGTGCAACTGACCATAAACCCATGCAGCCAGGGGCCAGCTCTGGCCGCTGACCTCTCCTGCCAAAGCCCAGCCTGTTTCAACGCCTTTTCTGCCGCCGGTGTCAGGTCATAGACCAACTGGTTATAGCGGCTATCAAGCGTGCGGAATTGCTGTGGAGGCCGAGAAAGATACGGCCCGCCGTGCGCGGTGTTTGCTTCATTGAACAGGTCCGTCAGGCGTTCCTTGGCGCGCTTTTCGCTGCGATGGGTATCCTTTGCGTAGGCGAGCAGGAATGACGACGGGAGCGGGCCGTGTTCATGGAGCTTCTGGAGCCAGAGAATATCACGGTCCTGGAGCGATACGCGCTTGCCAGTGGACTGCGCCTTCTGACGGTTTCGCCTGCCGAGGGTATCGAGTTTTGTCACGTGTCCGGTCCGATCTGTTTCGGACCAAGCGAAGCAGATTAGGTCGTCACTGTCACCGTGCAGTATGGTCAGCAATGTTCATGCCTAGGGTGCAATGGACTGATATGAATAGATAATCAAGATTTGTTTCAGAGTTCTGGCCCTGCATCGAAATCGCTGTTCTTCGGATCGGCTTTTTGCTGGAGCGCTTCCGGTTCGCCGGTCTCGTCGGCTTCAGGGGTGTCCTGTTCCTCGTCTGGCTCAGGCTCAGCGGCTGCGGGCTGCAAACCTTCGAGCTCGGTGTAGTGGACAGCGTAACGCTCGCGCATCTTGGCTTGCAGCTCATCCCGCTCGGCCCGGCTCATCCTGGGTTTTTGTTCCAGGAAGCCAAACGGAAACTGAAGCGGCACGGCGGATTTGGTCACGCCACGAATATGGGCTGCAAAGCTGCCTTTGGGCTGGGCCTCGATGAAGCCGGGATCGCAATAGAGCATCGGTGCCAGGGTGCGGGCATCCTTGGCAGAAACGCCACCGGCAAACTTGATCGACGTATTGGCCGAAAACGCATCCTGCAACCTGGGTTCGAGTTGGCCGAGATATTGGTGGGCCAGCACCATGCCGACATTGTACTTGCGGGCCTGGGCCAGGATGAGGCCGATATTGCGGTCAAAGTAGTCGGCAGCTTCGTCGATATAGACAAAGGTCGGCATGCGTTTGTGCTCGGGTAGTGTGGCCCGTTCCTGGGCCGCCTGGGCAATGAGAGCGATGAAGAACCGCCCGAAGATCTCGGTGCCCTGTTCCTTGAGGAGATCCTTGGCAGTGTTGATCAGGATTACCTTGCCCGCGTTCATTTCACCGAACAGGTCGAGCTTGGAGCGCGGATGCGAGAACATGCGCTCGAAGGTCTGGTTTTCCAAGATGCCCCAGAGACGGCGCAGCACCTGCTTCTTGGTTTGCTCGAATTCCCGGCTGGCAAACTCGGTCTCAAAGAAATGCTTGGCGGTGCCTTGGAGCTTGGCGATGTCACCTGCGAACTTCGCTTGGCTGTTCGGCTCCATCAACTCGCGGAGAGTGTGGATGGTCGCGTCCGGGATGTGCAGCATCAGCCGGGTGACATAGCGGAAGATCACGCTCTGTTTCTGGGTCATCTCGGCGGAAAGGAGTGTACCCAAGACGAAATCGTAGAGCTCCAGGATCGAGTTGGTCAGCCGCTCGCGTTCCAAGGAGGCATAGCCCTGCAGCCGGTCGATACCGACATCGAAGAGGTTGAGCGAGACCGGGTATTCAACATCGGTCGGGTCAATGATAACGATCCGGTCATGCAGCGGCCCACCCGGCGCGAACTCGGCGAGGTTCGAGATGTTGCGAATGAGGTCGCCCTGGCTGTCGAGCACAATGACGGATCGTTCACCTGCCGCCACGGCGGCGAGGTCCTGGCCGATCAGGTATTGCAAGGTCTGGGTCTTCCCGTGACCAGACCCGGCCACAATGTGGTGGTGTTCAAAGCGCGAGGCGGTCGGGATCGAAAAATCGATCTTCTGGCGGAAATAATCGAGAAGGGGCGTGCTGCCAAGATAGGTGGACAGAAGCTCGGCCGGGTTCTTGATATCGGACTTAGTAGGCGGTTTGGGTGCTCGATTAAAACCCCTGGGATCAGCCGGGTTGCCACCCGAGGCTGCAACCAGATTACGTTCCAGCCGGTCCGATAGGCGGACAAACAACCCGGCCTCGTTCAAGTCCTCATTGAAGAAGGTGGCGAGCGCGTTCTCTGTGACATTGCCAATACCCGCGATGTTGTTCACGAGGTCAGTGGCGATGGTGATGTCGTTATCGTCACCGATCTCCTTGGTCAGCGTCGGACAGGCTTCAAAGACTGGCCCCAGGAAATCCACGATCGCCTGTCCCAGCTGCTCCCGCGTGGCCGGGAAGTCTTCGACGAATTGCCGCTGGTGATTGAGTGCATCACGCAGCTCCCACCACTGCGTCACGCTCCGCCGTTCGGTCCAGTCGATCTCGGGCAGGAGAAACATGTCCTCGAAGTCAAGAAGCTTGCCGACCAGGTTCACGACCGGCGTTGCTTGGCGGTGATCGACGCCGAGGTCAAACGCCGCCAAAACGCCGGTGGCGATGTCGGCGATCAGCTCTTCCCGTGCATCCTCGCCGGTCAACCCAGCCCGCGCAAACATGCCTTGCACACGTTCGAAAAGTTCGCGCGTCTCATGCTCATCACCCCGGCGAAAGAGGCCGTGCGTGAAAGCGTGCCAACGGGGTCCGAGATGCAGGGGCATTTAGAGCCCCTTCAAAATGACCTGCCGGGCTTCATCTTTGGGCAGTGGCTCGATCTTGTGCCGCTGCGTCCCATCCCAATGTTTGGCGCTTTCCATGACTTGGCGCAGGAAGCCCACAACGGTCTCCAACCATGCCTCCTTGCGGGCCAGCTCAACCACGCTGTCGCAAGAAAAATACCGGCCATGCAGCAGGTCCTTGACGAAGATCGTCTCGCGTTTTTCGTCGAGGTACCAATAGCCTGTACCTACTGCGAAGACGGTGCTCAACAAGAGTGCTCCGCCAAACCCCATGGTCCCGGCAAACAAGGCAAAGGCGATGACGAACACGCCGACGACGATGAACAGGGTCTTGCGCACGAGGTTCGGCTGGATTGCTGCGATCAAGATGGCGTCGCTGAAACTATACCGGTCAATCAGGGCTTGTTCTTCTTCATCCGGCTCTATTTTTCCCCAAAGCTTGAACTTTATCCGGCCGATACTTCCAGGCGTTTGTTCCCGTTTGAATAGCAGTTCCATAATATCCCCCTTTCAATATGTTCATTGATCCAATCTGACACGATTCAACCCTTGAGGGTCAATCCTCATGGCGGCAAAAGAAATTCTATGCGGCTGGGGGCATTCTCTTTGGGTGAAAAGAGAATGAAGTCACGAAAAAAAGTCTTTACAGTGCGAAATGCTTTTTGACGCCATGTTCAACTATGGATGGGGATCAGTTTTGGATATTCATGGGGATACAGGAATTCGGTCTCGTATCCCAATCCTTGGTTTGAATAGCAGTCGAACAGTAGCTGCCAAATCTTCGTGAAGATATTTGAGTTGCTAGTATCTGGTCTTGCT
>DROE01000200.1 GCA_011322005.1 Devosia sp. | reverse complement strand
GGCGATATCACCGGTTGCGACCCGGACGCCGCCTCCGGTGCGCTTGAGCGTACAGACTACAACATCAAACTGGCAGTTCTTCTGGTAAATGGCATCGAACGGGACGAGGCGCGCAAACGCCTCAAAAGACACAATGGAAATCTGGGTGCGGCCCTTGCCGAATGAATGCTCACAAAAAAGTGGAACAAGACTGGAAATCATGCTCGATACAACCACCCACATGCACAACGAAGTCGCAGAAATCCCTCAGGCCATTCAAAGGTTCCTGGCCCTCTCAGGCGATATGGCCGGGCAGGCAGCGGAGGCGCTCAAGGCCAGAAACCCGGCGCTGATAACCACCATTGCCCGTGGTTCTTCGGACCATGCATGTGCGTTCCTGAAATATGCCATTGAGCTTTACGCGGGCGTTCCGGTGGCCTCGCTCGGTCCCTCCATTGCCTCTATCTATGGGGCAAAACTGCGCCTGCAAAGTGCTGCGACCATCTTGGTTTCCCAGTCCGGTAGAAGCCCCGACATCATTGCCATGGCCGAAGCCGCAAGGGATGGCGGGGCGCTGGCGCTGGCCTTGACCAACAATCCAACATCCCCGCTGGCCGCGTCCGCCGACCACGCCATTGATATTGCCGCCGGTCCCGAACTTTCGGTGGCGGCCACCAAGACCTTTGTCTCCTCCATCGTGGCCGGTCTTGCTGTGCTCGGCAAATGGCAGGGCGACCATGCCCTTTTGCAGGCGCTTGCCGATTTGCCCGGCCATGCGGAAAAGGCCCTGAGCTGCGACTGGTCCCCGCTCTCGGAGGCGCTGGACGCCAAAAACTCGTTTTATGTGCTTGGCCGTGGTCCCTCCTGGGCCATCGCGCAGGAGGTGGCCCTCAAGTTCAAGGAAACCTGTTCCCTCCACGCCGAAGCCTACAGCGCCGCTGAAGTCATGCACGGGCCGGTGGAACTGGTGGCGAGCGATTTTCCGGTGCTCGCCCTTTGTGCCCGTGACGCGGCGGAACAGAGTTCCGTTGCGGCGGCGGAAAAAATCGCCGACACCGGGGCGCAGGTGTTCCTGACGTCCAGATTGGCCCGCAACAGCACAAAACTGCCCTTTGTTGCAACCGGACATCCGCTGACCGATGCGCTTTGTCTGGTTATTCCCTATTATGTTTTTGTCGAAGCCTATTCCCGCCATCTGGGTCTGAACCCGGATAAACCGGCGCGCCTGAACAAGGTCACCCGAACAAGATGAGCAAAGCGCGCGCCCTTGCGGCTCCAAGAATTTTTGATGGCGACAACTGGCATCATGAAGCAGCCCTCATTGTGCAGGACGGGCGGATTTCCAAGATTGTTCCCGCCGCAGGGGTTTCCCCGAACATTGAAGTCAAGCGCCTTGAAAACGGATTTCTCGCGCCCGGATTTTTTGATGTCCAGGTCAATGGTGGTGGCGGGGTCTTGTTTAACAACGACCCCACGCCAGACGGGCTTGCAGCCATCTGCGCCGCCCATGCCCGCCTTGGCACCACCGCTCTGCTGCCAACCCTCATCACAGACACCCCCGAAATCCGCGACCGCGCCATTGCCGCCGGCATCAGCGCTTGGGAGAAAAAAATCCCCGGATTTATCGGTTTGCATCTGGAGGGACCCCATATCTCCACTGCCAGAAAGGGCGCCCACGACCCCGCCCTCATCCGCAAGATGAATGGCGACGATGTCGAGGCGCTGGCCGATGCCCGCGAAAGACTGCCGATTGTTTTGACGACCCTCGCCCCCGAAAGCGTCACCCCCGTTCAGGTGGCGGCATTGGTGAGTGCCGGGGTCAGGGTTTCCATCGGCCACAGCAATGCCGGATCGGAAGCAGTCAACGCTCTGATTGATGCCGGAGCGAGCATCGTCACTCACCTCTTTAACGCCATGAGTCAGCTTGGCGGGCGCGAACCGGGCCTGGTTGGTACGGCTCTTAATTCCGGCGCCCTGCATGTCGGCCTCATCGCCGACGGCCACCACGTTTGCCCTGCCTCCATGGAACTGGCCCTGCGCGCCAAAAAGGGTCCGGGTCGCATATTCCTGATTTCTGACGCCATGTCCTTTGCCGGAACAGATAACACCGAAATGGTCCTCAACGGGCGAAAAATCCTCAGGGCAGGGGGCCGGTTGACGCTGGACGATGGTACTCTCGCCGGAGCCGACCTTGATATGGCAAAGGCGGTGCGGGTGATGCACCATCACGCAGGTGTCGAGCTTGGAGAGGCCCTGCGCATGGCTTCGCTTTATCCCGCTGAGGCTGTCGGGCTGACCGGGGCGGGTATGCTCAGGGCCGGGCGCGATGCTGATATGGTCTGGCTCAGCGATGCCATGGAAATAAATGCCACATGGATTAAGGGCGCAAAAACCGTCTAGGGTGCGTCCTGTAAACTAAAGGAGCACTTCCGCAATGCGACTGTTTTCGTTGAAGTTGCCTCTTGCCGTGGCGGGTTTTGTAGCAATCGCCGGCGCGCTGGCTTTGAGCGGGGAAACCCCTGAGCATCAAACAGTATTGCCTTTGCCCTCGGCAGATGCGCAATTCCGCGTAGCCCCCATGGCCTCTGTCGAGCTTGGGCGTCAGCTGTTTTATGACCCCGTTCTCAGCGGCAACAAAGCCGTCGCCTGCGCCACCTGCCATTTCCCCGATTTTGGCACCTCGGACGGAGTTTCGCTTTCTATTGGTGACGGCGGTATCGGGCTGGGGCCCGACCGCAAGATTGACCCTGACAATATCCCCGAGCAACGGGTGGGGCGCAACGCACCATCCCTGTTCAACCTGGGCGCCGGCGAGTTTAATGTCATGTTTCATGATGGAAGGCTGGAAGAGGATGAAACCCGCCCCTCCGGCATCCGTTCCCCGCTTGAGGACAATATGGTGAGCGGGTTTAGTTCAATCCTTGCAGCCCAGGCCATGTTCCCGGTGCTCTCCCCCGATGAGATGGCAGGGCACTATTCGGAAAATGAAATTTCCACCGCAGTGCGCCAGGGCCGGTTGACCGGGGAGAGGGGAGCCTGGGAACTCATCGCGGACCGTGTCAGCGCCATCCCCGCCTACAAGGAGGGTTTTCGTGCGCTAAGGGGCGATGACAGGGAAATCTCCTTTATCGACATTTCCAACGTTATCGCCGATTTCATCGCCTTTGAATGGCGTACGGATAACTCCCCTTTTGACGCTTATCTGCGCGGTGAGAGCATCCTGTCCGAACTCCAACTGGCCGGCATGGGCATCTTTTACGGAAAAGGGGAGTGCGCATCGTGTCACTCCGGCCAATTCCAGACCGACCAGCAATTCTATGCCATCGCCATGCCCCAGATTGGTCCCGGAAAGGCGGCGCGCTTTGAAACCCACAACAAAGATGTAGGCCGCATGCGCGTAACCGGCGACGCCGACGATGCCTACAGGTTTCGCACCCCCAGTCTGCGCAATACTGCCCTGAGCGCGCCCTATGGCCACTCAGGTGCCTATGCGACGCTTGAAGCGGTGGTGCGCCACCATCTCAACCCGGTTGAAGCGCTCTATTCCTACGATCGCACACAGGCCATATTACCGGATTTTCCTGGTGCCAGCGACTGGAATGTACTTGATGACCCCGCCGAGATGGCCGCCATCGCCGCCGCCAACGAGCTGGAACCCGTTGACCTGAACGAAACGGAACTGGTGGCACTGCTGGCGTTTCTGAATGCTCTGACCGACCCGCGAGCCGTTACCGGGCGACTTGGCGTGCCCGATAGTGTGCCCAGCGGCCTGCCGGTTGCTGGCGGGCGCTAGGTCACGGACCCACAAATTTGCTCATACCATCGTAATCCTGTTTGTGGTCCGTGACCTAAAGTTCTTCAATATTCAAGCCGCCCTCAGCCCGGTTCACTCTCAGAATCTGGTTAACCGCTACATCCTGCCATGGGGAAACCGAGCCATCCGGCCACACCATCCTCAGGCGAACCTCCACTGCATCCCCAAGCCCGAAATGGTTCAGAGATGCCGAACCGCTGGCGTGGCCGCCCCCGATGGTAAGTTCGCGGAACCAGCGTTTTCCAGCACTTTCAAGCTCAATCCAACCTCCTATTGCACGCTGGTTTGGCCTGTCCTGAACCACATCGATCAACAGCCAGTTGCCACTGGTGGCAGTGACATTCTGGTAAATTTCAAGCGGTGCACGGCGGTTGACAACGACCAGATCAAGCAGTCCGTCGAGATTGAGGTCGCTGAGCGTTGCCCCCCGGCTGCGGGCGAAACTTCCGATACCTGCTTCCCCCCCGGCTTCGGAAAAATTTCCTTTTTCATCCTGAATCAAAAGATTATTGGGGTCCTTCATGGCGGCGGAGGGCATCTCCTCCACATTACCCTTGGCAATGAATATGTCGTCGCGCCCGTCGTTCTGCACATCGCCAAATTCGGTCTGCCAGCCGGTGGAGGGGCGTCCGTCATCCCCCATATAGGGGCGCTGGGCGGTCGTGCCGCGCTCATAGGTGGCATCCACGAAACGTGGGCCTTGGGCATCCAGGTCCAGCAACTGAAATTTCTGGTCCCCCATACTCGACAACATCAGTTCGGGAATGCCATCTCCGCTAATGTCGCGGCTGGCAATGCCCATGCCCCAAAGGGTGAATTCCTGCCAGTTGTCCCCTTCTCCATAAAGGCGTGGAGGTTCCTCCATTGCCCACATCTGTTCCGAACCGCGCCGCACATAATAGTGCCGGTCATTGCTGAGCCGAAGGTCCTGCCGTCCGTTGCGCCCCCAGTCAGAAAACAGGGCGGAGAGGGCGCAATAGCCCGGAGAGAGCGCCAACGGCTGGACAAACTTGTTGCCCTCGGGCTGGTAGAGGGTGTTGGTGTCGCACGCTTCAAACGGCCCGTCGGGATTGGTGCGGTCCACATAATTACCCACCGCCAGCGTTGGCAGAGCCTGCCCCGTTTCCCAGGTGGCCGAAAAGGCGGTGCTCCATTTCTCAGGGCTTTCAAACCCCAGCGCCTCGGGGAATTCTGTAAATTTGCAATCCCCAAGGCCCTGCACAAGCTTGTTCTCACCCACCCGGAGCACCATCAGGTCCATGATGGCGTCTCCGTTTACATCCAGCGGGTAGGCACCGGTTACCCCGGTCAGCTTCAGCGCATCGGGTGTGCTTTCTTCATAAGCGACCGCCCCTGCGCGCTTGTCGGTTACATTGCGAAAAAGCGTGCTGGCGTTTTCGCCTCCGGCGACGAACAATTCGGGGAACAGGTCGTTGTTGCAATCAAACGTTGCCACGCCCCCGCCCACAAAATACTCCCAGCCCCCCATATACTGATGGGTGATACCAAGCCCGGCACTGCGGTTTTCAAACAGAGGTGCTTCAGCCGCCGCTGGTGCGTGCACCTGTGCGCCCGTGATCAGTCCGATTATGGCCAGAACGCGCTTAGCCAACATCAGATGTCAGCCCCTCCAGGGCAATTTCCGTTACCGCTTCCATGGCATAAACCGCCGCTCCCTTGGCCCACATCAGATCACCCCACTTGTGAATGCGCACCTCGGGCGGGGGCACATCGATCTGCACCACGGAGCTTTTCATGTTTTCGATCACCTCTCCGGCATAAAGATAGTCAAACTGCATGCGCTCCCCTGAAAGGATAATGAGACCGGGATCGAATATGTTGACAACATTGGCCAGACCCATGGCAAACATTTTTCCGGCCCGCCGGAATATGGACTGCGCCGTGCGGTCCCCCGCCTTTGCCTTGTAAAACAACGCGGAAACCTGCTGGTCGGCATTGTCTGTGCCCGGCGCGCTGGCGCTCAGGTTCGCTTCACGCAGCAACGCGTAGTCGGCCACATAGGCTT
>DROE01000199.1 GCA_011322005.1 Devosia sp. | reverse complement strand
GGAATAATGTCGGGGTATAACATGGCGGTGGCGGGCGACTATCTATTGACCTGGGTTTCGATGCTGGGGGTTCTGTGGCTGGGTTATGTATTTCTCAAATGGCGGGGCGCGACCAAAGATAGCGGTGATTTGGCAGCAATAGTTGCCAGTCCGCTGTTGGGCCACGCGGCGCTGGTTGTCGCTTGTTTGTGGCTGGCCCTGATATATGTCGTGACATATTTGTTGGTTGCGCCGGAATTGCTACCGCCGCCGCAAATCCAGCTACTTACCCTGGCGTTTTATCCGGTGCTTTTTGTTGTCCTAAGAATTATTCCACCACGGGCGGTGCGAGAAGATGAAACTGACCGGGCCCAGAATCCGGCGAGAATGCCTGCCTTTTGGATTTTGGCGGTATTTGGTATCGGGTTTGTAGCTTCAATACTTATCGCGCAGGGAGACGTGTTCCGGACCAGTCTGGCCATCATTCCGTTTGTTTTGCTGGTACCGCTCGGGGTGGGGTTGTTTATCTGGCTGGTAATTTGGAAATCAATTTTGAAGCGCGAGAAGGTTTGAACTGTGTTTTATTACAGCCTCGCGGCTCGTTTCGTGTTTTTCACGACGCGCTAAACCGCACTGTTCCAAACACTGACCCTGCGGCGGGGCACCGCACAGGCGGCGGCTCGCGTTGGAGCTCGCAACACAACAATTTTGTTCTAAGCAACTTCCTCTTCATCAAGCTGGAGAAATCCGCCGGACTGGCGCGCCCACAGGCGGGCATAAGTGCCCCCGGCGTCGACCAGTTCGTCATGGGTGCCCTGCTCGACGATTTTGCCTTCATCGAGCACAATCAGCCTGTCCATGGCAGCAATGGTCGAGAGGCGGTGAGCGATGGCGATGACGGTCTTGTTTTGCATCAACATCTCGAACTGGCCCTGAATGGCCGCCTCAACCTCGCTGTCCAGCGCCGAGGTGGCCTCGTCAAGCACCAGTATGGGCGCGTCCTTGAGCAACACGCGGGCGATGGCGATGCGCTGGCGCTGTCCGCCGGAAAGCTTGACCCCGCGCTCGCCCACATGGGCGTCATAACCCCTGTTGCCCCTGGCATCCTCCAGGTCGAGAATGAACTCATGGGCTTCGGCCAGTTCCGCCGCTTTTATCATTTCCTCATCGGAGGCGTCGGGTCGGCCATATTTTACGTTCTGACGCACCGAGCGATGCAGAAGCGAGGTATCCTGAGACACCACGCCAATGGCTCCGCGCAGGGATTCCTGGGTCACGGTTGAAATATCGGTGCCGTCAATGGTGATGCGGCCTTCGGCCAGGTCATAAAAACGCAAAACCAGACTGACGAGGGTGGACTTTCCCGCCCCCGAACGGCCGACCAGACCGATTTTTTCTCCCGGCCGGATAGAGAGATCAAACCCGTCAATCACGGCAATGTCGCGGGCATTGTCGGTGCCGGGCAACGGGGTTTCGTCGTTGGCGCTGCCCCTGTCATATTTGAAGGTAACATTGGCGAACTGAATGGCCCCTTCGCTGACTTTGAGCTCTTTTGCATCAGGCGCATCATGCACCAGAGAAGGCAGCGCAATGGTATTTATGCCATCACGCACGGTGCCGATATTTTCAAACAGGGCCGACATTTCCCACATAATCCAGTGAGACATGCCCTGCAGCCTGATGGCGATGGCAATGCCCACGGCGACCGTGCCCGCCCCGATGATGGATTGTTGCCAGAGAAGAAGCCCCAGCCCGGTTATGGAAAACAGGAGCAGGGTGTTCAGTATGTCAATGGCAGCCTCCAGCCAGGTACCAAGACGCATCTGCTTGTGCACGGTGGCCAGAAACTCCTCCAGCGCGTCGTGGGCATATTCTTCCTCACGGGCGGAATGGGAAAACAGTTTTACCGTTGAGATGTTGGTGTAACTGTCAACTATGCGCCCGGTCATCATGGAGCGGGCATCGGCCTGAGCCTGGGCAATTTTACCCAGTCGCGGCACAAAATAACGCAGCAGGCCGAGATAGATGGCAAACCATATGACCAGCGGGACAACCAGCCGCCAGTCGCTGGAGGCAATCAAAACGAGAGCCCCCAGGAAATAGATGACCACATAAAGCAGGATGTCGAGAAGTTTCATCACCACTTCGCGCACGGCCAGTGCGGTCTGCATCAGTTTGGCGGCAATCCTGCCGGCGAACTCATCCTGGAAGAAGGCCATGGACTGGCGCAAAAGATAGCGGTGGGCCATCCAGCGAATGCGCTGGGGGAAATTGCCGG
The DNA here is from genome assembly GCA_011322005.1 of Devosia sp. Classification (GTDB taxonomy): domain Bacteria; phylum Pseudomonadota; class Alphaproteobacteria; order Rhizobiales; family Devosiaceae; genus DROE01. The sequence goes on along the minus strand of DROE01000199.1, from coordinate 14,744 downwards.
CCAGCGTCTGGTGAATGACCAGGGTGTTCAGCACAGCAAAAACCGGGAAGATGACAAGCAAAACCACGCTCATCAGGATGAGCTTGTTTCCCTCTGTCTGAAAGAAGGTTGCCCTGTCGACGCTGGAGAGCCAGTCGATAATGGAACCCATAAAGGCAAAGAGCATGATTTCGAGCAATCCGATGACACCGGCGGTCAGCGCCATCAGCGCCAGCCAGCGCTTGGTTCCATCCATATAATGAAGACAGAAGTCCCAAAACCGGCGCGGTGGCATGCGCGGAAACTCGGACGGGTAAGGGTCGAGGCGGGTTTCAAACCATCTCAGCATAATGCACCTGATAAAATCTGATGTGGCGCGCTCGATGCAACCGGCTTTCGTCCAGGGCCGGAATTTGGCTTCATGCCTCTTGCAGAGGAGCAGCGCGCCGGACCGCCTACCCTGTTGCTCAAAAAACCACCCGAAACATATTCAGGGAAAGAGCAAAACAGGCGGATGCCAGCCGGTCAGAATACACGAAAACTCGAATTCGGCTGTAACACGAACGCCACACTTCAAACGAAAACCCACCAACGCGATGCACTACTACAAAAACAGGGTCAATCAATGCCCCGGGTCTATAGTTTATTCCAGTATTCCCGCCTTTCAGGGACGGATGTCCTTGGCGTCCTGCGCCAAAGAGGCCTCTGGCATCCGGTTCAGCACGGAAATCAGGGATAGCGAATCAACTCACCAAGGGGGATGAATTCCAACCGCACGGGAAATCTCAGGGCGGGCAACCCCCCGAAACCGGCCGCAGCAACGGCCGAAGAGCCTGCCGGTCAATTTTTATTTGGCGGGCTAAGTGATTCTTCTGACTCAAGTTTTTCCGGTGACGCTGCCATGCGGGGCAAAACCCTCTGGACAAGGGCCATATTGCTGATTCATTGTTGTTCACACGTTAGCCACAGAACGTTGTTGTGGCAGGGGGCGGCGGAGGAATAAATGCAGTCGGAAGGTTCACCCGACAATGGGATTGGGCGTCTTGTCATATGGCGCCCGGTTGGCCAGTCAGGTGCCGGTAGTTCAACAGGAATATATCTCTTTTCAGCACTGTGCCTTCTGGTTTTCTTTTCGTTGGGGCTTAACCTTGCTCAGGCAATTGATCTTGTGGCGCTAGGTCCTCAGGCCGCGGCTTTGCTCGCTGCAACGCTGGGCCTGCTCGCGTTCGCAACCGCCTGCTTGTGGCAGATGCGAGACCGGGCCCTGCGAGCGAAACTGAGAGAGGCCACCGCGAATCTCGCCTGTGATAACCGAGCCGAAGAAAAGCTGGAGCGCCTGCAGCGCGCGCAGCGTCAGCTGACACAGCGCTATCGTGAGGCAAAGTCGCGGGCCGAGGCGGCAAGCCGTGCAAAAACTGCATTTCTTGCCCATCTCAGCCATGATGTGCGTACGCCCCTCAACCACATAATCGGCTTTGCCGACCTGCTCAAGCATCAGGCCTATGGCCCGCTGGGTGATGAACGCTATCTCGCCTATGTGCAGGATATCAAGCGTTCAGGCGAGCGGTTGCTGTTCTCGTTTTCCGAAATTCTGGAATTGGCCGAACTGGAGTCGGGAAGCCGCGTTTTACAGAACGAGCACATTGACGTGGACGAGTTTCTGATATCCTTGCAGGACCAGTTTCAGTCCGGTGCCAGCCATTGCGGGGTTTCTCTTGTTGTCGGGGGATCAACCGGTGTTTCGCTGAGGGGGGACCGCACCTGTTTGTTGCGCATGATGGCCAACCTTCTGGATAATTCCTTGCGTTATACCCCCAGCGGGGGCAAGGTTTCCGTGATGGTGTGGGAAGCGGGGGACGGCGTGGTTCTGAGCGTCACCGATACCGGAATCGGGATCCCCGCCGAGCGGCTTGAGGCACTTAGTACACCGTTCGCATTGGAGGACGCATTGGTGGCGCGGGGCCAGGGTGGAATGGGGCTGGGGCTGGCGATAGCGCGCACCATCGCAGAACTGTCCGGGGGCGAACTGGTCATCCAGAGCACCCCGGCTGTCGGAACAACGGTGGCAGTTTCCCTGCCCCGGGCAGACGTGGAGAAACAGGCCGTGCGCCCGGCAGCATGAACGCGCTATTCAGCAATATCAAACCAGACATTTGAAGCCGCATTGACGCGCTCCCGCATATTTTGCAGTTCAAGTTCAAGACGGGAAAAATCGGGATAATTGCACAGGCCGGCAAGAAGGTGTTTGAATGCTGGGGTCCAGGCCTCATCGCGAAACGGATGGGTAAGACAGGCGCTCATCACCTGAACGACACAGGACATGGTGAGATAAATCTCAGCCAGGTCTTCGCCAGCATTCAGCTTTCCCAACTTTTGCAAAGCCCGCAAAGTTGCCGGGATGTCGCCTCGCATACCCGCTAGCTCCATGCCATAGATCAGTGTGCCTGACTGGGCAATGAACTCGATATCCATCAGGCCGCCGGGCACAAGTTTGAGGTCGAAGGAATGGCGGGGGGAACGCTCCCGGGCCAGCCGATCGCGCATGTCGCGCGCATCGGTGAGAATTCTTTCACGTTTGGCGTTGCGGCAGACAATGTCATTGATCGTGCGGTCAATCCGGGAGGCGAACTCCATATCGGCAACAACTACCCGGGCGCGGGTGAGCGCCATATGTTCCCATGTCCAGGCCTGTTCAAGCTGATAGTGGCGAAAGGCCTTGAGACTGGTGGCCAGAGGCCCCGCATTGCCCGAAGGGCGCAGGCGCATATCAACCTGATAGAGCACACCCTCTGCGGTCTGGGCGGAAATTGCAGCAATGAGACGTTGGGTCAGGCGGGTGAAATAGTGGGAAGTGGCAAGCGGTTTTTCGCCGTCAGACGTTTCCGCATCGGCTGGGGCATCATAGAGCAGGATCATATCAAGGTCGGAAGTGACACTCATCTCGCGACTGCCCAGCCGGCCAAAAGCCAGCAGGGCAACCTTTGCGTCTCTGACAGTGCCATGGCGCAGTTCAAAAACCTCACGCACCCGAGCAAAAACCCCCTCGAGCAGAGACTGAGCCAGCGCAGCAAACTGGCGTCCGGCGCGCGAGGCCGAAATTGTGCCGGAAATCAACCCGGCGGAAATCAGAAACAATTGCTCCTGCCCCAGAATGCGGGCCCGCTCGATGGTGTCTTCAAAGCCAGTGGCCTCATCAAGAAAGTTGTTAATTCTGGTCACCAGAGTGTCGGCATCAACAACCTCGCCGGTGCGCGCCGGGTCGATCAGGCCATCGAGCACATGGGCGCGCCGGACAACAGCATCGGCCATACGTGGGGCTGAAGCCATGAACGCGATCAGCAGTTGAAGCAATTGGGAATGAGCGCGCAGCATGGCGAACAGTTGAACGCCCATGGGCAGACGCGAGAGAAAATCATCAAACCGGGCCAGCGCCTCATCGGCGTTTCCGGCCCGGCTGATGGTTTCCAGCAGTGGGGGAATGAGTTCGGTCAGGCGGGCGCGAGCAAGGGCGGCGCGGGTCGCGGCGTATCGACCATAGTGCCAGTTTCGGATGGTAGCCGAGGCTCTTTTAGGGTCATCAAATCCCAGAGCGGACAAGGTTTCCAGCGTTGCGGGATCGTCATCGGTACCGGTAAAAACCAGAGAGCCGGTCTCCGAAGAGAGCGTATTTTCTCCGGCAAACAGGTTGGTGTAGTTGGCAGTTACAATCTCAAGGGCTCCCCTGTAGGCGCTCTCAAAATCCGGGATGGCTTCAAAACCCATCAGCCGAGCAATGCGGCCCAGACTCTCCTGCTCTTCGGGCAAGGAATGGGTCTGCTCATCATTGAGCATCTGAATGCGGTTTTCCACGGCCCGCAAAAACCAGTAGGTTTTACCGAGGCTGGCGGCCGTGTCAGCGCTGATCCACCGGTTTTCAGCCAAGGCCGAAAGCGCTTGAACGGTAGGACGTACCCGGAGATTTTGCTCGCGCCCGCCGGCAATCAATTGCTGGGTCTGGGTGAAAAATTCGATTTCGCGGATGCCGCCGCGGCCCAGCTTCACATTATGTCCGCCAAGGCGCTCTGCTCCCACATTGCGGGCGATGTTTATCTGGCGTTTCATGGCCTGAATGTCGGCAATGGCGGCAAAATCCAGATGCTTGCGCCAGATGAAGGGCGCGAGGCTTTTAAGAAACATTTCGCCGACCCGACGGTCCCCGGCGCACTGGCGCGCCTTGATCCATGCGGCACGTTCCCAGTTCTGCCCACGGCCCTCATAGTAGGTCAGGGCAGCCTCGACCGGTAGCGCGGGAGGAGTGGAGCCGGGGTCGGGACGCAGGCGCAAATCGGTGCGAAAAACATAGCCATACTCGGTTCTGTCCTGCATCAGGGCGGCAAGCTTGCGCACGATGCGCGCATAGGTTTTAGCGGCTTCCGCGGGGTTCGCGAGCACCTCAGGAGAGGGGTCGTAGAAAGCCACGATGTCGATATCTGAGGAATAGTTGAGTTCACGCCCGCCGTGCTTGCCAAGTGCGAAAACCGCCAGCCCGGAGTTGGCGGCACTTGCTATTGCACCTTCAGCAAGTTGGCCCTTTTGGGCGGCAGTGCGCATGAGGAAATTCAGGCAGGCTTCCACACTTTTGTCAGCAAAATCCGACAGGGCCATGGCTGCCTCACTGGTCGTCCAGGCCTTTCCGGTCTCGGCGATGGCGGCAAGCAGGGCGATTTTTCCCTTGGCGAGACGAAGGACTCTTGCAAATTCTTTCCCGTCGGTTTCGTTCAAGCCTGCGGCCTCGATCTGAACGAGAACAGTTTGCAACAATGATTGGGGCTCACCTTGAAGAAGCCCGGCCAGAAAATCTGTGTGCCCGCGTGCCAGAGAAAGCAGATAGGGTGCTGAGGACAACAAGGGACCAAGGAGTGGAGCCGCCGGGCGGATTATTGCAGCCTCGTTGTTGGGTATTTCGGCCAGCCAGCGGGCAAAACTCTCGTCATCTCCAGAAGGCAGTGGCTGCAACTGCATATTCAGATCCGCAACATCAGGGGGAGTGGGAGGTCAGGGATTGACCGGCAGGGTGACAACAGCCCGCACGCCGGGCTTGGCGTCCTCAAGTTCAAATGTGCCTTTGTGCAATCTGGCCACGGCCGAAACAAGCGAGAGTCCAAGACCGGAGCCCTGCTCGGTACGACTTTTTTCAAGCCGTACAAAACGCTCGAGTACGCGACGGCGATCGTCCAGGGGTATGCCCGGTCCATTGTCAGCGACCACGATGCGTATCCGTTCGTTTTCCCGTTCGGCACTGACAATTATTTTTCCCTTCGTGGTTTTGTGTTTCTCAGAACCCGTATTTTGCGCTGCAGCGTATTTTATTGCGTTCTCAAGCAGGTTAACAAGCGCCTGAGAGAGCAATTCCCGGTTTGCACGCAGTTGTATGCCCGGGCTAATCCGTGTTTCAAGAACGGCTCCGGTATCCTCTACAACCGGTCCGTACAACTCGCAAACGTCTGACACTACCTCGCTGACATCAACGTCCTGAAGGTTATCGGCCACCGAACCGGCTTCCACGCGGGCAATAAGAAGCAGTGCGTTGAATGTGGAAATAAGCTGGTCGCTCTCTGCAATGGTCGCCTCAAGCGCTTTTTTGTGGTCCCGGGGGGTTTTGCCTTCGCGCAGGGCAGCCTCGGCACGATTGCGCATGCGCGACAGGGGGGTTTTTAGGTCGTGGGCGACGTTGTCGGTGACTTCCTTGAGACCGGCCATGAGTTTTTCGATGCGGTCGAGCATATCATTGAGGTTGATCGCCAACTGGTCGAACTCGTCATTGTGTTTTGTCACGGGCACCCGTTCGGAGAGGTTGCCCGACATGATTTTGTTGGAAGTTTCCGTGATGGTGTCGATGCGGGCCAGCACACGCCTGGCCATGAGCACCCCGGCGATTGCGGAGAGCACAACGATGCCGCCCAGACCCACAGCCATGGTACCAAGGATGATGGCCGTAAAGTCCCGGCGTTCAACGACATCCCGCCCCACAACAAGGCGCAAACCGCCCTGCAGGATAACCGACTGGACCATGGCGTGGCTGTCGCGCTCGCGCGGAGCGGTTTCATCGCGTTCAACCCCTGCCTGGCCAAATGCGTCCTGGGGGGTGTAACGCAACGAATAGCGCCCCTCATTGGCAAGAATATTGGAGGGAACAGAGCTGAGATTTCCGGCAATCATCTCCCCCTGGGGGGTGCCCAGATAATATACGCCCGGACCGGGGCGGGAGGCAAGGCGCTGAACGGTAATAGCCAGGGCGCGCAGGCCCCGTCGCTGGTTGAGTTCACGGAGCTGGCGGATTTCCCAAACGACCTCGCGGGTCTGAACCTGCTGGATGGAGATAGAGGAGCGCACCGCCATATAGGCCAGAAGCGCTATGGAAAATACGATGAATATCAGGATAAATATTGCGGTGAGGCGTACCGTGGTCGTGCGCCATAGGGAGACGATTTTATGCACGGATCATATATCCGGCGCCGCGAACCGTCTGCAACAACTGGGCTTTGTAGCCCTTGTCTATCTTGGCGCGCAGGCGCGATATGTGAACGTCTATAACGTTGGTCTGGGGGTCGAAGTGGTAATCCCACACATTTTCAAGCAACATGGTGCGGGTAACCACCTGACCGGAATGTTTCATCAAATATTCCAGCAGACGGAACTCGCGGGGCTGGAGCACGATCTTGTCTCCGTTTCTGGAAACTTCACGGGACAACCTGTCCAGGGTCAGGTCGCCGACCGTGAGGCTGGTTGCTGCCTCGGCTGGGTTTGAGCGGCGGGCCAAAACCTCAACACGGGCAAGCAACTCGCTGAACGCATAGGGCTTGGTAAGGTAGTCGTCGCCACCCGAACGCAATCCGGTAACACGGTCTTCCACTTCTCCAAGGGCAGAGAGAATAAGTGCCGGGGTCTGATTACCTTCAGCCCTCAAGGATTCGATTACGGAAAGCCCGTCGCGCCGTGGAAGCATGCGATCAACGATCAGCATGTCGTAATCCATCCCACTGGCCATGGCATATCCGGTCTCCCCATCACCGGCGTGATGGGTGACATGGCCTGCTTCATCCAGTGCCTGAACCAGATAATGAGCCGCTTCACTGTCGTCTTCTATGAGCAGAATTTTCATTCATCAAGGGCTCGGCTACTGACATTTCAAACTGGCAGCTTAGTCAGTTTATGTTGCCAGGACAAACCGGGACCGACCTCCCGGGGAAATGATCGGCCCCGGCGAACATCGTCGTCGGGGCCTTGCGTCTGAGCAGGAGACTAGAGAGGCAGGCCCACAAAGCGCACGTTGCCGTTGCGTAACACTTTGACAAGAATGCTGGCGCGGCCACTGGCGCGAACGGCCTCGATCGCATCCTCGAAATCCTGCTGGGAGCGGAGTTGTGTGCCATTGGCTTCGAGCAATATTTCTCCACGCACAAAGCCTTTGGCAGCGGCGATGGACTCGGGCTCGATGGCTGCAACAACTACGCCTTCTCCCTCATGGTTGGGCAGAAGGGTGAGGCCGACGCTGGTCGGCGCTATCTGCTCGGGTTCAACGGGGTTTCCGGGTCCCTCTTCAACCGCAGCCACGCTGGGCTCGACCCGCTCTGCCAGTATGACCTCCAGGCTGAAGCTCTCACCGTTGCGCCAGATCACAACATCAACAGGAGTCCCGGGGGCAATCTTCGCCACAGTCCGGGTGAGATCAAGCGTGTCATCAATCAATTCGCCATCAACCTTGAGGATGATGTCACCGGCCTTTATGCCGGCGGCACCTGCAGGGCCATTTGGCAGCGGCATGGTGACAAGCGCGCCACGGGCCTTGTCAAGCCCCACACTTGCCGCGATATCAGGAGAAACATCCTGTATGCCCACGCCCAGGAAGCCGCGGGTGACAAATCCATCTTCCATCAGATCAGCGATGACCCGCTGGACCACTTCTGCGGGAATGGCAAAAGCGATGCCCACATTGCCTCCGGTGGGGGAAAAGATTGCGGTGTTAACGCCGATAACCTGCCCGGAAAGATTGAAGGCGGGCCCTCCGGAGTTTCCGCGGTTGATCGCGGCATCAATCTGGATGAAGTCTCCGTATGAATTTGCAGAGATGTCACGACCCCGGGCCGATACAATCCCGGCGGTGACGGTACCGCCTAGGCCGAAGGGGTTGCCCACGGCAACGACCCAATCACCAACCCTTACATCCTCCTCGGCAAATTCGACATATGGCAAATCGCTGACCCCTTCGATCTTGAGCAGCGCCAGGTCGGTACGGGCGTCGGTGCCTATCAGTGTCGCGACGAATTCTTCGCCGTTATCATCTGTTACGGTAATGTTCTCGGCCTGTTCAACCACATGATTGTTAGTTACAACAAGGCCATCAGAAGAAATTACAAATCCGGCTCCGGCGGCCTGGAAACGCCGCGTGCGCGGACGGTCGTTACCGGGGGGTTGGCCAAACCGGTCCTCAAACTGGTCGAAAAAGCGGCGAAAGGGATGATCGCGCGGGAGATCGGGAAACTGGAATCCGAAGTTTTCGCCATCAAGACGGCGGATGGGTTGGCGACCATCGACATTGATGGACACAACGGAGGGTTTGACCGCATCAACAAGGTCGGCAAAACTGGCCGGGGCACCTACGGGGGCCTCAACACGCACCTGCGCGTTAACAGGTTGACTGACAAAGCCAGCCCCGGCAACCGCGAGGGCTAATACAGCGACCAGCGAAGTCGCCGCAAGCCAACGGCGGGAAATGGGAAGCGTTCGTGTTCGCATGGAACTTCTCCTTAAAATCAGCTCTCAACAGCTAAGCGCGAGAGCTAAAGGAGCCTACCTTTCCGCGTCGTGGCGTCAATATTACAATTCTGTAACTGTTGGGGCGAAAAAATGACACCCGTTCTCAGGCGCCGAAAACCGCGCGCCGGGCCAGATCAAGCGCGACCAATGTCAGGATGAGCCGAAAGGCTGTTAGGAACAGTCTTTCGGGGAGCTTGTCAAGCAGTAATCCCCCAAGAACCGTACCAAGGAGGCCGGAAGCGATCATAGCCAGTATCAGAAAAACATAATCAGCAAATGCAAAACCAAAGAGAATGAATGCCGCCAGTTTGAACATATTCTGACAGGTCATCAAAAAGGCGTGGGTGCCGACAATTTCGCGCCTCTCGGAAAGATTTCTAAGGAAAGTGATCACCAGGGGGCCGGAAATGCCGACAACCATGCCGACAGCCGAAGTAAAGGTTCCGGCAATTGTGGTGGAAAGTGGGCCACGCCTGTTGATTCTGGGCTTGGGCAACCAGACGCTGTAGAGCAAAAACAGAGCGATAGCGGCCTTGAAAACAGGTTCGGGCAGAGTTGTCGCCACCCTCCCGCCGACCAGGGCGCCAAGGGCAGAGCCCAGAACAAACCAGCCCACAAACTGCCACTGAATGAAGGTACGGCGGAAAAACGCCCTTCCCCCATTGCTACCCAGTTGAACAGCGCCGTGAACCGGCACAACAACAGCACCGGGCATGAACAGGCTCATAACCGCGATCAGCAGGGAACCGCCGCCAAGACCAAACGCCGCGGTGATGGCCGATGTCAGTGCACTCAGCGCGATCAGGCCAAAGGCCGTCCAGGCATCGAGTCCGGGCGCCAGAAAGAGGGACAGGAAATCGGACATGGCAGCTGATTAAGGCGCTTCGTGTGCAAAGACAAGAGATGCTTTAACCCGTTGGATAACCGGTCAGCTTTCGGCTTCATGCTTGGGGGGAGTGGAACTTTCATCCTGCAAACTTGCAAGAACCTCCTGCTCCTTGGCACTTAGTCCCACGGCTGGAACACTGGCCTTTCCCGGACGTGCTTTCTGGCCACGCCGGGTGATAATCAGGGCAGCGATGGCGATCAGCAGTACCACAGGGGTGGCGCCCCACAGCGCCAGGGTGTGCAAGCCGAAATAGGGTTTGAGCAGTACAAATTCACCGTAGCGGGCGACCACAAAGTCGAAGACCTCGCTATCAGCATCCCCCGCAACCAGACGCTCGCGCACCAGCAGGCGCAGATCGCGTGCGAGGGGAGCATCACTGTCATCTATGGATTGGTTCTGGCAGACCAGACACCGCAACTCGGCCGAAATGTCGCGGGCCCGGGCTTCAAGCACAGGGTCCGCAAGTATTTCATCCGGATTTACCGCTCCGGCCGGTGACACCACCGCCAGCGAAGCGACAACCATCAGAATCTGCAGAACTGTGAGTGACCATTTCATTGGGCAGGCTCCGGCTGCGGAGTTGGACGCGCGGTTTTTGGCGCTCCCACCCGCAAGCGGCGGTCACTCAAGGAAAGGAACCCGGCCAAAGCCATTATCAGCGAACCGTACCACATCAGGGTAATATAGGGCTTGAACCAGACGCGCACGACACGGTTGCCCGACTCGTCCTGGTCACCCAGCGAGATATAGAACTGTGAGAAACCATAGGTGAGAATTCCCGCTTCCGTGCTGGGTTGACGCGAGGCGGTGTATACTCGTTTCTCAGAGAAAGAGCTACGTACCGACTGGTCCGGGGCAGTAACATCAAACTTCACCCGTTCCGCAATATAGTTCGATCCGGCAAGTTGCTCGACCTGGCTGAGACGAACTTCATAACCGGAAAGTTCCACACTTTCCCCAACGCCGATAGATACCACCTTTTCAGTTTCCCAGGCGCTGACCGAGACGATACCCAGTACAGCCACTCCGACCCCGAAATGGGCCAATGCGGTTGACCAGGCGGTTTTGGGCAAGCCTTTCAGACGAAGCCAGCTCTGGCCGGCAGGAATACGGCCGAGCTTGACCCGGTCAACAATTTCGGCAATCGCGCCAATGGCGACCCAGAACCCCAAAAGCAAGCCAAGTGTGGCAAGTGACACCTGTCCACCCACCAAAAACACGGTGACGAGGGTGAGCAGAAAAGTGAGTCCAGCAGCACCGGCCAACCGCTGGATGACGGCGACGAAATCCCCCCTCTTCCAGGCCAGAAACGGACCAAGAGGCAGCAGAATGAGCAGGGGCACCATGAGTGCGCCGAACGTCAGGTCAAAAAAAGGCGCACCCACTGAAATCATCGGACCGCCGAAAGCCTGAAGTATGAGTGGATAAAGCGTGCCCACCATAACGGCAGCCACTGCGGTTGCCAGAAAAAGATTGTTCAGGATAAGCGCACCTTCGCGGCTGATGGGCGCAAACAACCCCCCGACCCGCAACGTCTTGGCGCGCCAGGCAAACAGCGCAAAAGCTCCTCCGATGGTAACCGCGAGCATGGCCAAGATGACCAGCCCTCTGGTTGGGTCGGCAGCGAACGAGTGGACCGAAGTCAGAATGCCGGAACGCACCAGGAACGTGCCCAGCAGCGAAAGGGAGAAAGCCAGAATCGCCAGGAAAATAGTCCACACCTTGAGGGCAACGCGCTTTTCCATGACCAGAGCTGAATGCAGCAGCGCCGTTGCGGCAAGCCAGGGCATCAGTGAAGCGTTTTCCACCGGGTCCCAAAACCACCAGCCGCCCCAGCCCAGCTCGTAGTAGGCCCAGTAGGACCCCATGGCAATGCCCAGTGTTAGAAAGGTCCAGCTGGCAAGCGCCCAGGGGCGGACCCATCGGGCCCAGGCAGCGTCAATTCGCCCGGAAATCAGCGCAGCTATGGCGAAAGAAAAGCATACCGAAAGCCCCACATATCCCACATAGAGCAGGGGCGGGTGGATGGCCAAACCTATATCCTGAAGGATGGGATTGAGGTCACGCCCTTCAAAAGGCACAGGATTCATGCGTTCGAACGGGTTCGAGGTAAATATTGTGAAAAAAACAAAGGCAGCGCCCAACGCGCCCTGTACCCCAAGCACCAGAGCCAGCAAATCGCCAGGAAGATTGCGGCCAAATACAGCAACCGCGGCACCAAATAGTGCAAGAATCAGCACCCAGAGCAACATCGAACCTTCATGGTTGCCCCAGACGCTCGTGATCTTATAGATCAGCGGCTGCTGGGTGTGGGAATATTCGTAGGCCAGCGCAACAGAAAAGTCCGACAAGACAAAGGACTGCACCAGCGCCAGAAACGACACCAGGATGAACAGGAACTGCAAAACCGCAGCCTGACGAACAAATGCGGTGACCCGGTTGCCGGTTCGCCAGAACAAAAAACCGACAATGGTTTGCCCCACAGCAATGGCCGCAGCGAGTATGAGTGCAAAATGACCCAATTCAATAGACATGACCAATCCTCCCCTCAGTGGTCTGGCGCGCGGCCAAAGCGCTCGTATTATTCATATTTTCCCTGCCAGTTTCCCTGTTCCTTCAGGGCCTGCTCAACTTCCTTGGGAATATAGTTTTCGTCATGCTTGGCAAGAACGGTCGTGGCGAGGAAGTTTCCCTCTTCCGTCAGTCGGCCCTCGGCGATAACACCTTGCCCCTCCCGAAACAGGTCGGGCAACAAACCCACATAGGTGACCATGACTTCGCTGGCCCCATCAGAAACAGCGAAGGCGTTGTTTTCGCCGTCCCTGACCCAACTGTCCACGAGTACGAGACCACCCACCCGTACCGGCTGACCCGACAGTTCCGGGCGCTCAAGCAACTCTGTGGGCGAAAAGAAAAACACGATTTCATCACGCAACGCGCTCAGGATAAGAGCGGTAGCCAACGCCAGAACTATCCCCAGTACCGCAATGATACTCAATCGCTTCTGTTTTCGGGTCAGGGCCATCTATTCAGCTTCTCCTATAAGACCGGCTTGCCCAGCAAGCGTATCCAGTTCGGCGCGTCCCTCCGTGTCAGGTTCGGGGTATGCCAGCAGAGCCTTGTCGTAAGCCAACCGCGCGCGCTCGTTTTCTCCAAGCACCAGATAGGAGCGCACCAAACGTGTCCATTCTGCAATGGAACCTCCTTCCTGTTCAAGCCGTTCGGCCAGACCGGACACCATGGAGCGGATAAGCTCGGCTTGGCCGGAATTCTGGGATGGGGAAGGCTGGGAAGCTGTTTCCTCTGAAGTCAATTCGCCCCGCGCCATGGCGACAGAAAGCCCGTTTTTGGCCACATCGAGCCAAGGCTCATCACCATTGGCCAGAGATATCAGTTCGTTCCACTGGCTGATTGCGTTGTCCCAGTCCCCCTGCCGGGTGGCGTTACCGGCCAGAAAGAAGCGGGAGCGCGGATGGGTGGGGTCCATCTCCACCGCCCGCTCCAGCACTTCAATAGCTTCAGGTGAGGCGACGCCCTGATTTTCAAACAACAAAGCCTGGGCAAGGTCTGTAAGCGCATCTGCATTTGGGGGCGCCAATTCCAATATGCGCCTGTAGGCGTTTGTGGCATCCGTAAATCTGCTTGCACGCATGTAAGCGGGGGCCAGAACCCGCCAACCCTCTATGTCATTTGGTGTCAAAAGCAACTGCTTCTCAACACTGGCGATCGCCTGGGCGAGATTCAGGGGACTCCCCTCCTCGGCAAGCCGCGCGGACATGGGTGCCGCCGGTTGATCGGGTGTGCCCAAGAATGCGTATATTGCAATGGCAAGGCCCACGGTACCCAGGCTGGCTACAACCAGGCCGGCCCCGACCCAGCGACTACCCGCTGCCGGAGCGATGGCTTTGGAACGGTGGTGCATCAACTCACGCGCCAACTCCGCCTTGGCGGCCTCCGCCTGCTCCGTTGCGAGCCGCCCGGACTTTACATCCGCTTCAATTTCAGCAAGTTGCACCTTGAAATGGTCTTCGTTGGAAAGGGACTGCAGCGCCTCTCCTTCCAGTCCCTTTTTTGCGCGACCCGCAAACATCAGTGTAAGGGCAACCAGAACCGCGGTTCCGCCGACAAATAACCACACAGACATAGCAGAGACGAGCCTTATGAAACTTTTTCAGAACAATGGGTTGAGCGAATGTTTACTCTTTATGCGTTTTTGCGGGAAAATCCACGCTTCTGTCGCGTTTGTGATCGCTGGAAACAAGGTGAAGGAGTTCACGCCTAGACATGGTGGAAAATGAGACGTTCCATTTCGATTTTATGTTGGTTGGGTCCAGTTTGCAAGCCGGACTGATTGCCGGCCTGCTGGCGCGTGTGCACAAAAAAAAAGTCTGTCTGCTTTCTGATCCGTCGATTGAATTTCGGCTGGCGCGAGAGATTTCGTTGTCGGTGGATTGCATTACCAGACCGGAAACCTGGCAATTGCTGGCACATTTGCGTACAGAATCCTTCAAGCTCCTCACCGGTATTGGGGGAGGCAAGTCTTTGGGGCGGGTAGATCCGGTTTTTGTTGCAACAAACAGCCGGGACGCCCAGGCTCTTGCCCATATGTTTCATGTGGCAAGGGGATATGGATTCGAAATCGAGCAAGAAGGCTCCGGGCCCCTTATGAAAGCCAAAAGGCTGCTGCGCCTGCGTGGAGCGCGGAACATCTGCCACCAGGTGTTCCGTCCCGCACTTCGGCGCTGGCTGGCGGACAGTAACGTGCAGATTGCCAGCGCAAGCAGTCTGGTGCTCAGGCCGATCCGTGGCGGCCGGGTGACGGCAACAGCGCCAGACCGGACCTTGAAAGCAGACCGTTTGATTCTGGCGGACGAAGAAGCAATTCGCAACCATGCAAAAGAGCAGGAGTGGGCACGTGGTTTTATCGGCGTGACTGCCACTGCGTTGGTATGCAAACCCACGTCGACGTTGCGCGAAAAATGCATTATTAATCCCGCCAACCGATTTAGCGCGTGTTTGCAAGACAACAGCGGTTTTGAGATCATCACGCTTTCTTCAGGCAACGATGTGGCTACAGATG
>DROE01000198.1 GCA_011322005.1 Devosia sp. | reverse complement strand
TTCCCGGCCATGGTTCCTCGCGTGCCGACAGCCACAAGGGTTTTGTCGACATAACCCGCTATTGGCAACCCGAGGAGCTTACCCCCTATCGCAACCTCATCGCTGGTGGAATGGCGGATATGGTGATGAGGGCGCATCTCTATCACGAGAAATTTTCCGGCAATTCGGGCAAACAGTTGCCAGCGAGCCTGTCACCCAACTGGATTACCGGCGTTTTGCGCTCGCAACTTGGCTATAGTGGCGTGGTCATCAGCGACGACATGGAAATGGGGGCCATCCGCCAGCAGTTTTCGCTTGAGGAAAGTATCGTTCTTGCGGTCAGGGCGGGGACCGATATTTTGCTGTTTGCCAACACGGCGCGTTACCGGGCCGGGCTTGCGGGAGAAATTGTTGACGTTCTGGTCAGAACCGCCCGGGATGACCCGGCGTTCCGGGCCCGCATTGAAGAGAGTTATGCCCGGATTGTGGCCTTGAAATCGCAGCTTGCCCGGTGATGCTGGAACAATGCAGGTTTTTCTTGCCAGCAACTTCCGCAATGCGTATATGTCAGCAATGCTGACCTAAGCGAGTTCTGCCTGTGGACCTTCAGATAGTTGCCAGTTTCCTGCTTCTGGTGTTTCCCTCGTTTGTAACGCCGGGGCCGAACAATTTCATGCTGATGGCCTCGTCAGCCAAGTTTGGAATCCGGCCGACCATTCCCCATGCCATTGGCGTAAACACCGGTTTTCCACTGATGGTGTTCATGATTGGCCTGGGTCTGGGGGAGGTGTTCGCGGCATTTCCTGTTGTTCAGAGCGTGCTGAAATATTTCGCCGCCGGGTATTTTTTGTGGCTGGCCTACAAGATGCTGGGTCTCAAGGTTGGTGATGTCAAAAGCGCGGCGCGCCCCATGCGCTATTTCGAAGCGGTGCTGTTTCAGTGGGTCAATCCCAAAGCATGGGTGATTTCTGTCAGTTTCGTTTCGGCCTTTGTGGCGCAAGGTGAGTGGCGGCTGCCCTCTCTGGTGCTGATTGCGCTGGGCTGTATGGCAACGGGGCCTTTTGCCAGTATTATCTGGATGGTGTTTGGTCAGCAGTTGCAGAGTTTTTTGCGCCGGACCGGAGGGGAAAGATTTCTGGGTGCAATTCTGGCTGTTCTGATGATTGGGGCGGTGATCCTGTTTCTTATTTGAGCAAGGCGGGGTAGTATCCCCCTCAAATATCCCGGCAAGAAACAAGCGGAACCTGCCTGACTTGAGTGTGCAAACCGATCCCGGCTCTCAGACCGTTCGACGTGTGCGGGCGCTGTTCATCTCCGACGTGCATCTGGGCATGAAGACCATTCGTGTGCGTGAGCTGATTGATTTTCTGCGGCGCCATGATGCTGAAACCATCTATCTGGTGGGCGATATTCTTGATGGCTGGCGTTTGCAGAAAACCTGGCGCTGGCCGCCAGAGTATAACGTGGTCGCAGACCTTATACTGAGCAAGGCGGCAGCCGGTGCCCGCGTGGTCTATCTGCCGGGCAACCATGATGAACTGGTGCGTGAATATCTGGGCACCTATTTTGGTACCATCGAATTGGTTGACCGAACCATTCATACAACGGCCACCGGAAAAACCTATCTGGTCATTCATGGTGACCAGTTTGACGTGGTGGTCAAAAACGCCAAGTGGCTGGCCCATATTGGCGACTGGGCCTACAATTTCGCCCTTAAAACCAACGGTACGATAAACTGGTTCCGTCGCCGGATGGGGCGGGGTTACTGGTCGCTGTCGGCCTGGGCCAAGCAAAAGGTCAAGGGGGCGGTCAGCGTTATCGGGCGCTTTGAAGAGGCGCTGGCGCTTGAAGCCAAGGAAACCGGGGTCGACGGGGTGGTGTGCGGACATATCCATCTGGCTGACATGCACGACCGGCTCGGCATCCACTATATCAATACCGGGGACTGGGTGGAGAGTTGTACCGCTGTTGTCGAAGATTTCGAGGGAAACTTTGAGTTGATCCGCTGGACGCAGCTTGTGCCCGAAAAAACAAAGAAAAAACGGCGCGGTCGCAAAAGCCGCAAATAGGGGCG
>DROE01000197.1 GCA_011322005.1 Devosia sp. | reverse complement strand
TCGGTAATGCGGCGCTTTTTGAAGCCTACGAACTGGAGGACAGCTTCAATCTGTTCTCGCCGGGTTCGGGGGGTAATCTGGACGCCTCGATCGCCCGGGCATTTGTGCGCGAAGAGCCCATCGTGTTTTATTACTGGGGTCCCACAGGTCTGATGGGCAAGTATGACATGGTTCAGCTTGAAATGCCCGCCTACAACGAGGAAATCTGGAACTGTAATGTGGATGCCAATTGTACCCCGAAGAGAAAAAGCGCCTTTGCGACGCCACCGGTTGTAGTGGGCACCGCTTCCTGGCTGGCGGATGAGGCTCCTGCCGTCGCTGAATATCTGGGAAAAGTCGCGCTGAATAATCTGCAGATCAGCCAGATGCTGACCTGGGGCGATGAAAACAAGGCCAGCGCCGAGGAAACGGCAATCAATTTCCTCAAGACCCGCGAGGATGTCTGGAGCAACTGGGTGCCAGAGGCGGCGGCTGAAGCAATCAAAGCCAGCCTTTAATCTGGTTTTGTGATAATAAATGAAGCGACCGGGCGAAAACCTCGTCCGGTCGTTTTTTGGGGCTAAGACGGGTCAGGAACCAGATGTTTCCCGAAATCATTGACACCCGCCCCTTGCGCAGGGTGGTGGATGACACGCTGGAATGGGTGGTGCGCTACTGGGGGGACGGGTTTGAAGCGGCGGCCTATCCGCTTCTTGTGCTTCTCAACTCCATCGAGAGATTTCTGCTTTCCCTGCCCTGGTGGCTGATAATTCTGGTGCTGGCGGGAGGGGCCTTTGCCGCCACCCGGCGCTGGGTTCTTCCCCTGGTTGTCATCGTTTCGCTGATTATGCTGGGGCTGATGGAATTGTGGGAAGACGCGGTAAAGACCATGGCGCTGATGATTTCGGCAACCCTGACCACCATGGTGTTCGGGCTGCCTTTGGGTGTTGCCATGTCACGTTCGCTTCTGTTGCGCCGGGTGCTGACGCCGGTTCTTGACCTGATGCAGACGCTGCCCAGCTTCGTTTATCTCATTCCGGTGGTGATGATTTTTGGGCCCGGCAAGGTTCCGGCGCTTGTTGCAACCATCGTTTATGCGGCCCCGCCCCTGATCCGGCTTACCGACCTGGGGATAAGGCTGGTCGAACCTGATGTGCTGGAGGCGGCCCAGGCGTTCGGGGTCACGCCGCGCCAGAAACTGTTCGGCGTGCAAATTCCTCTGGCATTGCCGACCATTCTTGCCGGGGTCAACCAGGCAACGATGATGGCGCTGGCCATGGTGGTTATCGCTTCGATGATCGGGGCGGGGGGGCTTGGCTATCAGGTGTTGCAGGGCATTGGTCGGCTCGAAGTGAGCCGTGGCCTGTTTGCGGGGCTCGGGATTGTGGTGCTGGCCATAATATTTGACCGCATAACCCAGTCGTTTGGCAAGCGCCTGCAGGAGCGCATCGGTCTGGCGGGTGAGCGCATATGAGCCTTGAAAAAATTCTTGACCTGCGTGGGGTGACCAAAATTTTTGGCGACCTTCCCCAGGAGGCGCTTTCCATGCTCAAAGCGGGTGCTTCCAAAACAGAAGTTCAAAAAGAGACCGGTCAGGTGGTTGGCTTGAACAATGTTTCGCTCAGTGTGAAACGGGGTGAGGTTTTTGTGGTGATGGGTCTTTCGGGATCGGGAAAATCGACCCTGATCCGCCATGTGAACCGGCTGATTGATCCCACTTCGGGGGAGGTGTTCGTCAACGGGCGCGATGTGCTCAAGATGTCGCTTGATGAGTTGCGCACCTACCGGCGCACCGAGGTGGCGATGGTGTTTCAGAATTTTGGCCTGTTGCCCCATCGCGATGTCATCGACAATGTGGCCTATGGGCTGGAAGTCCGGGGGACTGAAAAACGGGAGCGCCTTGAAACGGCGCAGCGCTGGATTGAAACGGTGGGGCTTGCGGGTTACGAAAAATCCCGCCCCCACGAGCTTTCCGGAGGCCAGCAACAGCGGGTCGGGCTGGCGCGGGCGCTGGCCATGGACACCGGCATTTTGCTGATGGACGAGGCTTTTTCCGCTCTTGATCCGCTCATTCGTTCAGGCATGCAGGAGCAATTGCTTGGTCTGCAGAAAGAACTGCACAAAACCATATTTTTTATTACCCATGACTTCAATGAGGCGATACGGATCGGTGATCGTATTGCGGTGTTAAACGATGGAGAGCTGGTGCAAACGGGTACACCGGAGGAGATTATTCTTGATCCGGCGGACGAATATGTCGTTGACTTTGTGCGCGATGTAAACCGGGCGCGGGTAATCCGTGTGGGCGCGATCATGGACAAAAACCAGCTGGCGCCGTGTCAGGCCGAGGTTGTGGAAAACTCGTCCTGTGAGGATGTGTTGCCATTGTTTGCGCATCACGAATGGGTGGGGGTGCTCGATGAGAACGGAACGCGCATTGGCGGCATTTCCGCAAAACGCGTCATTGCGGCGCTGGCGCGCCATCAGGCGCTGATGGACTGACAAGGCAACAAGCTTGTTGCGTCGGAACCGGGCGCATGGCAATAGAGGCCCCGTGAAGTTCCGCCCTTCTTTTCAAGGAGAGTTCTCTTGGAAATCAGACGCATAAATGATCGCTTGAGCGTCTCTCCCCAGATAAGCGTTGATGATGTGGCCGCGGTCAAGGCTGCCGGGTTTGTCGCTATCGTCAACAACCGGCCCGACGGGGAAGAGGACGACCAGACCGATAATGCCATTATCGAAGCCGAGGCCAGGCGGCTGGGACTGGATTTTTATTTCATTCCCGTAACCGCTCCCCCGTTCGACCCCGAAATGATCCGGGCGACACAACAGGTGCTCGACAACGCCAAAGGCCCGGTGTTTTTTTATTGCCGCACCGGAACGCGCTGCACCAACCTTTGGGCGATCTCGCAGGCGGGCCGGCAACCGGCGGATGAATTGATAAAAGCGGCTGCCGGGGCGGGTTACAACATCTCCCATCTGGCCGGGCAATTGGGCGGAGGCTGAACGCGCCAGCCGTCAAATGTCTCCCGTAAAAACAATAACCGAGAGTTGATGGTCTTATGCCGATAAAAAAAATCCTTGTTGCCAATCGCAGCGAAATCGCCATTCGCGTGTTCCGGGCCGCCAACGAGCTGGGCCTGAAAACCGTTGCGGTTTTTGCCCTGGAAGACAAGCTGGCGCTGCACCGGTTCAAGGCCGATGAAGCCTATCTTATCGGCGAGGGGCTTGGCCCGGTTGAAGCCTATCTGCAAATTGAAGAATATATCCGCATTGCGCGCCTGTCGGGGGCTGACGCCATCCATCCCGGTTATGGCCTGTTGTCGGAAAGCCCCGAATTTGTCGATGCGTGCGAAGAGGCGGGACTGATTTTTATCGGCCCCAGGGCTGAGACCATGCGCTCCCTGGGCAACAAGGTGGCGGCGCGCGAGATGGCGATTGCCAATGACGTGCCGGTGGTGCCGGCAACCGAGCCTTTGCTTGACAATCTGGACGAAGCTGCCGCGATGGCTCAAAAAATCGGCTATCCGCTGATGCTCAAGGCCTCGTGGGGCGGGGGCGGGCGTGGCATGCGTCGTATCCACAACGAGGCTGACCTCAGGGCCGAACTGGACGAAGCCAGGCGCGAAGCCAAAGCGGCGTTCGGCAAGGACGAGATGTATCTCGAAAAGCTGGTCGAAAAGGCCCGGCATGTGGAAGTGCAGCTGCTGGGCGACAATCACGGCAATCTGGTGCATCTGTTTGAGCGTGATTGCTCGGTGCAGCGGCGCAACCAGAAGGTCGTCGAGCGCGCCCCGGCGCCCTATCTCAACGATGCCCAGCGCACAGAACTGACAGAGGCGGCGCTTCGTCTGGGCCGGGCGGCGAACTATCGCTGTGCGGGAACCGTTGAATTCCTGATGGATATGGACAGCGGTGAGTTCTATTTCATCGAAGTCAATCCGCGGGTACAGGTGGAGCATACGGTTACCGAAGAGGTGACCGGCATCGATATCATCAAGGCGCAAATCCACGTGCTGGACGGAGAGACAATCGGGGAGCCTGCGTCCGGCGTTCCCGCACAAAAGGATATTCATCTGAACGGGCATGCCCTGCAGTGCCGCATCACCACCGAGGATCCCGAGCAGAATTTCATCCCCGATTACGGGCGCATCACCGCCTATCGCGGGGCGACGGGGTTCGGGGTGCGGCTGGACGGGGGCACCGCCTATTCGGGGGCGGTGATTACCCGGTTTTATGACCCGCTGCTGGAAAAGGTCACCTGCTGGGCGCCCACTCCGCTTGAGGCTGTGGCGCGCATGGACCGGGCCTTGCGCGAGTTCCGTATTCGCGGGGTTTCCACCAACCTTGCGTTTCTGGAAAACATAATCGGGCACGAAAAATTCCGCGACAACACCTATACGACCCGGTTTATCGACAACACGCCCGAACTGTTCGACATGCCCAAGCGGCAGGACCGGGAGACAAAACTGCTGAGCTATAGTGGCGATGTTTCCATAAACGAGCACCCCGATGTCAAAGACCGTGC
>DROE01000196.1 GCA_011322005.1 Devosia sp. | reverse complement strand
GGAGGACGAGGAGGTCGCTGCCAAAAAACTCGCCAGCGAAATGGGGCTGAAAAACAGGGCTGAACTTGTTACCGCCATTGGCACTGGTGAAATAAATTCCTCCGACATGCAAAAGCACGCCGCAAAACTGGGCACCAAACGCCGCCGCCTGTTCCCCAGACGCAGAATATCACTTCCGGTGCCAAAAAAGGCCGATGGCTGGTTTTCCCTGCGTGACAGCTCTTCATTCAGGTTTCGTGTGCCCGGTGGGCAGCGCCTGCGTTCGCGCGGAAAAGCTGCGTTGGCCAGACTTGATTTCAACACCCCCGTTATGACCTCGCCGGAAGGTGTCGTGCCCGGTGACCGTATGGTTGGCATTCTGGGCACCGATGGAATGCTTGGCATCTATCCCATTCATTCTGATGCGCTCGTCAAAAAACATGACGAGGATGTCGCCTGGATTGACGTGCTCTGGGATATAGATACGGAAGCCGAGCAGCTGTTTGGCGTGGCCATCTCGATGCTGGCGGCCAACAAGCCCGGCATGCTGGCTCAGGCCACCGCAACCATCGCCTCGTGCGAAGCCAATATCAAGAATCTGGCGCTGCATATGGTCTCCCCAGACTTTTATCAACTTGTGTTTCAACTCGAAGTGCGTGATCTGGTCCAGCTCACCGAGGCGCTGACCACGCTGCGTCACTCCGCTGGCCTGCACAAGGTTCAGCGGGCCAAATTTGATGAAGCCAGCACTATCTCGCGTATCGACTGGCAGAGCGATGGCTCGGAGCCGCGCTCCTGATGCTTTTTCATCACCCAGATCCAGCAAAGGGTACTGCCAAAGAATGACCCGGAACGAGGTTCTCGATATTTTTCGCCAGTGTAATGCACTTCTGGAGGGGCATTTTATTTTGTCCTCGGGGCTGCGGTCGCCGATATTCCTGCAAAAGGCGCTGGTATTTCGTCAGCCGCAAATGGCTGAAAAACTGTGCAAGGCCCTTGCCGATAAAATAGGGGAGGCGGGCTTTGCCAATGTCTCTCAGGTCGTCTCCCCTGCCATGGGTGGCGTAATTCCGGGATACGAGACCGCCCGCCACCTCAATCTGCCCGCCATTTACACAGAGCGGGTGGATGGAGTTTTCCAGTTACGGCGCGGTTTTGAAATCTCCAAGCGCGAAAAAGTGATCGTAGTGGAGGATATAGTTTCAACCGGCCTTTCCATCCGCGAATGTATTGAATGCGTAAAAAACCTGGGTGGCGATGTGATTGCCGCCGCTTGCCTGGTCGATCGTTCCGCCGGGGAGGCTGAAATCGGCGTGCCGCTGGTCTCTCTCATCGACTACAAGGTGCCCGCCTATGCACCCGATGCCCTGCCCCCCGAACTTGCGGCAATCCCTGCGGTCAAGCCCGGCAGCCGGGGGCTGGCCTGAAAATGATTATTGGCCTTGGCAACGATATCAGCGAAATTGACCGGGTGCAGGCGGTACTGGATAAATATGGCGAGCGCTTCACCCACCGTTGTTTTACGCAGATAGAACGTCAAAAATCCGACAGGCGCACCCAGCGCGCGGCGTCCTACGCCAAGCGCTTCGCCGCAAAAGAGGCGTGCGCCAAGGCATTGGGCACCGGCATGTCCCGCGGGGTCTTCTGGCGTGACCTGGGGGTGGTCAATCTGATGAGCGGGAAACCGACCATGGAGTTGACCGGAGGGGCGGCAAAAGTGCTCGCTCATATTGTGCCCGAGGGGCATCGTCCCCATATTCATCTTTCCATCAGTGACGATGCGGGACTGGCGCAGGCCTTTGTGATAATCGAGGCGCTGCCCCTCGCCGACAAAACGCCCGGTTGACCCGTAAAGCTTCCTCCACTAACCCCTCTACTTGAGATTTTACATCAGAAACGATTGAGCCAGAAGATGACCGAAGCCAGCAAGTCCAAAGCCAAGCCTTCGGAGTTCCGCGAAACCGTCACCGTGATCATCGAGGCGCTGATCATCGCCCTGGTGTTCCGCAGTTTCCTCTACCAGCCCTTTTCGATTCCAACCGCCTCGTTGCAGCCCACCTTGCTGATAGGTGATTACGTGATCGCCTCCAAATTCACCTGGGGTTATGGGCGCTATTCGTTTCCGTTCGGCATAATCCCCTTTGAGGGACGCATTTTTGGCCGCGAGCCCAACCGTGGCGACATCGCGGTGTTCCGCCCCGTTCCCCAGCCGGATAACTACATCAAACGTGTCATTGGCCTTCCGGGTGATCGCATTCAAATGCAAAATGGTCGGCTTTTTATCAATGGCGAACAGGTGGAACGCAAGTTTGTTGGGCGGGCAACAGACACAGACAGTTATGGCACCTCAATTCCCGTAATGGTCTATGACGAAACCCTGCCCAACGGTGTCACCCATCGGATCAACGAGATTTCTGATGACGGCCCGCTGGACAACACCATTGAATATGTGGTGCCCGCCGGCCATTATTTTATGATGGGCGACAACCGCGACCGCTCCCAGGACAGCCGGGTGCTCTCTGCGGTGGGTTATGTGCCTGCGGGCAATCTCATCGGCAAGGGCGAAGCCCGTTTCTTCTCCATAAAGAACAACATACCCCCCTGGCAAGTCTGGCAGTGGCCCGCCAATGTGCGGCTTGACCGCATGTTCCAGTCGATAAACTGATGTCCGGCTCCTCGTCCGATATCGGCGGAGGCACTGACTATTCCAAAATCGAGCAGCGCCTGAACTATGTCTTCATCGACAAGAACCTGTTGCGTCGCGCGCTCACCCATTCCAGTGCCATTTCTCCGGGCAGGCGCATCAAGGAGTCCTATCAGAGGCTCGAATTTCTGGGCGACCGGGTGCTTGGCCTGGTCGTTGCCGACTTGCTTTTTCAGCGGTTCCCCAAGTCCAACGAAGGCGATCTGTCGCGGATGCTCAACTCGGTGGTGCGCAAGGAAAGTTGCGCACAAGTTGCACGAAATCTCAAACTGGGTGATGCGGTTATTCTGGGCACCAGCGAGGCGCGCTCGGGGGGGGCAAAGAAGGAAGCGATACTGGCCGACATCTGCGAAGCCGTCATTGGCGCCATTTATCGCGATGGCGGCCTTGCCAAAGCCCACCTGTTTGTCGAAACCGCATTTGCCGATTTTCTTTCAGATATGGATGCGGGGCGCGCCGATGCCAAAACCGCCCTGCAGGAATGGGCGCAGGGCAGGGGATTGGCCCCGCCCCGCTATGTCGAAATCGAGCGCTTCGGCCCTGACCATGCCCCGGTTTTTCGCATTCAGGTCAATATTGAGGGCTTCGAACCCGCCAGCGCCATCGGACCCTCAAAAAAAATCGCTGAACATCAGGTGGCCGAGCTTTTCCTGCGACGCGAAAAGATTGGAAGCTGGGCAAAATGAACGCTGGCGGTGACAACAAGGACACCAATGCTGACCCGGCGGATATCGAAGTTCCGCTGGCAAAGCAGAAATGCGGGTTCATCGCGCTGGTCGGCGCGCCCAATGCCGGTAAGTCCACTATGCTCAACGCCATGGTTGGCTCCAAAGTGTCCATCGTAACCCAGAAGGCGCAAACCACCCGCGCCCAGATACGCGGTGTGGTCACCAAAGGCGAAGCCCAGATTGTTTTCATCGACACGCCCGGCGTTTTTGCCCCCAAACGAAGGCTCGACCGCGCGATGGTCAAATCCGCCTGGTCCGGGGCCGGGGACGCCGATTTTGTCGCTTTGCTCATCGACGCGGATCACGGCATTACCCCCGAAGTCGATCGCCTGCTCTCCGGTCTGGCAAAAAACAAAAACCCCCGGCTTCTGGTGCTCAACAAGGTTGACAAGGTGAAACGCGAGGATTTGCTTGCCCTTGCCGCCGAAGTGAACAAGAAGCTGGATTTTGAGCAAACCTTCATGGTTTCGGCCCTCAAAGGTAGCGGTCTTGATGATTTTCTCGACTGGGCGGTTGCCCATGTGCCTCCCGGTCCCTGGCATTTCCCCGCCGACCAGTTCACGGATCTGACGCAGGCTCTCACCGCCGCCGAAGTGACGCGGGAAAAGATTTTTCTGCGGGTCCACGAGGAAATACCTTACAATATCACCGTGGAGACTGAGCAGTTCAAGGTGCAGAAGGACGGCTCCTACCGCATCTCTCAGGTGATTTATGTTACCCGAGACGGGCATAAAAAAATCATTCTTGGCAAGGG
>DROE01000195.1 GCA_011322005.1 Devosia sp. | reverse complement strand
GACATCTCCCGGGTGCTGCGCGCGGTGAACGAGCGCTCAGTGCGCAACGAGCGCTCGGTAGTCCATGCACTTCCCATTGGTTATTCCATAGATGGGCACAAGGGTGTCAGCGACCCGATGGGCATGGTGGGCGACCAGTTGGGTGTGGATGTGGCGGTGGTAAGTGCGGAAACGCTGGCAATGCGCAATATCGAACTGGCCCTCAACCGCTGCCATTTGCAGGTTGAGGCGTTGATTTGCACCCCTTATGCCAGCGGGTTGTCAACACTGGTGGATGACGAGGCAACGCTGGGGGTGGCAGTTGTTGACTTCGGGGGCGCAACCACAACTGTGTCGGTGTTCAATCAAGGCCGTCTGGCCTATTGTGATGCCATTGCCATTGGCGGGCATCATCTGACGCTGGATATCGCGCGCCAGCTCTCTGTGGGCGTTGAAGAGGCGGAGCGGCTCAAAACATTTTACGGCTCGGTTCTGCCAGGGCAGGCGGACGAGCGCGACCTTATCTCTGTCACACCGGTGGGCGCGGGCAGGGATGAAATTCCCAATCAGGTGCCCCGGGGGATCCTGACCCGTATTGTCCGACCTCGCATGGAAGAAATCCTTACCGTGGTTCGGGAGCGCATGCAGGCCACCGGAATGATGGATGTCAGCGGGCGCAGGCTGGTGCTGACCGGAGGAGGCAGCGAATTGACGGGCTTGCCAGAACTTGCGCGCAGGCTTCTGGCGCGCAATGTGCGGGTCGGACGGCCCCTTGGTGTTGTCGGCCTTCCCGAACAGGCGCGGGGCCCCGCGTTTTCCACCGTGGCGGGAATGCTGGTTTATCCGCAAATCTGCCATCAGGAGTTTGTTGAGCCGGGGGGGGGGCTGAACGTGAGCGGATCTGACAGCTATCTGTCGCGTATCGCAGGCTGGCTCAGAAGCGGATTTAGCACCTCAGCCTGAAAAAACATGAGTCGGATCAGCGATTTTGCAAATAATTCTCCCTCGCAACTTTAAGCGGGTACATGTGTTTTTTCGCCATTTGCAAACCGGACAACCGGCTTCAGCCAACCTGGAAACGCTCCAATCGAGTTGTGAGGCTTTATGACTAACCAGTGGTTACCGGCAGGCGGATATCTTTGCAATTTGCACAAAGGTTAACAAAAAGCCTTGTTTTGTTAGGGGGCAATTAACGATTTTGCAGGTACATCTTGATGTGAAATCTCACGATGAGGCCGGCAATGAGCATCAATCTGACTATCCCAGACATTCAGGAACTCAAACCACGCATCACTGTTTTTGGTGTCGGGGGGGCGGGCGGCAACGCCGTTAACAACATGATCAACTCAGGGCTGGAAGGCGTTGAGTTTGTTGTGGCCAACACCGATGCGCAGGCGCTGGCGCTTTCCAAGGCCAGCAGGGTCATTCAGCTTGGTGTTGCTGTGACAGAAGGGCTGGGCGCAGGTTCGCACCCCGATGTGGGAAAAGCCGCCGCCGAAGAGAGTATCGACGAAATCAACGACCATCTGAGTGGCGCGCACATGGTGTTCATCACCGCGGGTATGGGCGGAGGCACCGGAACCGGCGCTGCTCCGGTTGTTGCCCGCGCGGCACGCGAACTGGGCATTCTGACTGTGGGGGTGGTGACCAAACCGTTCCAGTTCGAGGGCGCGCGCCGCATGAATCTGGCGGAGGCGGGTATTGATGAGTTGCACCGGCATGTGGACACTTTGCTGGTTATTCCCAACCAGAACCTGTTCCGGGTGGCCAATGAAAAGACCACTTTTTCCGATGCCTTCGGCATGGCTGACGAGGTGCTTTATTCGGGTGTTGCCTGCATCACAGACCTGATGGTGAAAGAGGGGCTTATCAATCTGGACTTTGCCGATGTGCGCTCGGTCATGCGTGGCATGGGAAAAGCAATGATGGGCACCGGGGAAGCCACTGGGGAGGATCGCGCGCGGCACGCAGCCGAGGCAGCGATTTCCAATCCCCTGCTGGATGATATCTCCATCCACGGTGCGCGCGGCCTGCTGATATCGATCACAGGCGGCCAGGACCTCACGCTCTATGAAGTTGACGAAGCGGCCAGCCGCATTCGTGAGGAAGTGGGAGCTGAGGCCAATATCATTCTGGGAGCTACTTTTGATGACGTGCTCGACGGCACAATTCGTGTTTCAGTTGTTGCAACCGGCACCGAAGCTGCCATGGTGCAGGCGATGGATCCCCATCAGCCGAACCCCGATCGTCCCGCGATTACAATAAATCCGGCACCTGCCGGAGATGTGACCAATGAGGATGTGGGCAACCAGCTTGAGGCTGCCATGGCCCAGGCTGTCAGTGCACGCACCAGCACTACTACCCCGGAAACTTCAGCAGGTGAAGTCAATGTGGAGCCCTACGTGCCCTCGGCCGACTATGCCAGCACCCAAGGCGATATGGCACCGGTTGCCGAGCGCCCGGTGCCCCGCGCCTATGTTCCACAGGATGCGGCGCGGCCGGAGGGCGCGCGCCGAATTCCCCGTACTGACGAATTTCCTGCGATAGCCCAAAAAGCTGCTTTGGAGGCGGGAGACAAACCGCCCTCAAGCCTGAACGCGCCCCGGGCGCTGCTGAAACGGCTGGCTTCCAATGTGGGGTTGAATCTTTCCAGAGAAGAAACTGCCGGGGAGCAGGGCACTGCGCGGGCTTCGGGTTCTGCCGCCCCGGCAAGCCCGCAGGCGGATGACCTGGATGCCCGTCATGCTATTGAGGCACCACGGTCCCGGCCCCGTGCATCGGCGCAAACACCGGGCGCGACAGGGTCGCTTGATAAAACGGGCAGGAGTGCGGGCGATAACGACTCTTCCGAACACCTTGAAATACCGGCATTTTTACGCAAGCACGGCTGAGCGGGAAAATAAAAACACAAAAGAATGGCCGACACGGGTTCCGTGTCGGTTTTTTTTTGTTTAGAAATTGAATCAAGGGACGGGTCGGTGAGGTAATCTTGTATGCAAAAAGTATCAACGCTCCAGTGTACTCTGGGTGGCGAACTGGAGTTCAGCGGTATAGGCGTTCACAGTGCGGAGCCGGTCTCGCTGACCATTGAACCGGCACCTGCGGATTCGGGTTTTCAGTTTTCCCGCGTTCTGGAAGATGGTCGAATCGTAGGACCCACAGCGGTAGTTTTTTCCAACGTCACCCGCACGACGCTTTGCACAACCATCGACCTGGGTGAATCGACCAGCGTTGCCATGGTCGAGCACGTTCTGTCCGCTCTTAGCGGCCTTGGCATCGACAACGCTCATCTTGTCCTGCGCGGTGCGGAATGTCCCATACTCGATGGCAGTGCTAATCTGTACATGCAGGCGATAAAGACAGTGGGTCTGAAAGTACAGGCATCCACAAGAAAATATATTAAGATTTTGCGCGCGGTCACCGTTCGCAGCAATGATGCATTTGCGGCCCTTGAACCTTACAATGGACGTCGTCTTGACCTGGAAATTGATTTTGACTGTCAGGTGATCGGACGCCAGCGCATGATTTTCGACTGGACACCCCGCCGTTATGTCGAAGACGTAAGCCGGGCACGCACTTTTGGTTTTATGCGCGATGCCAAGATTTTGCGGCAGGCCGGATATGCTCTTGGGTCTTCGCTGGAGAATTCCATTGCCCTTGAGGATGACCGGATGCTCAACAATGAACCGTTGCGCTATGAGGACGAGTTTGTACGTCATAAATTGCTCGATGCCATCGGCGACCTGGCACTTGGCGGTTTGCCCTTTTATGGACAATTCCGTTCCTACAAAGGCGGTCACACGCTGAATTCACTGGTTCTGAAAAGCCTGTTTGCCAGTGATGCCAATTACGAGGTCGTATCGGCCAACGACCTGCCGCTGGAGTTTGATTCTCTGGACGATATTCCCGATGGCTTTGAAGTTAAGCGCTATCTGCGCTCCGTGGGGTAATCGCAAAATACCGGGGCTTCCGGAATCTGGAGTCGGTGTGTTCAGTTCGCTGTGTTCACGAATGGGACATTGGTGCAGAATTTGCTGTCGCCACAGTTTGGGACCATTTAACATTTAGGGCGCTTGACCAGCACGCATTTGAGGAAACGACTGATCGTGATGAATTTTACCGGGGTAAATCCGATATCCGCGACGCTTCGCATGGCCGTTCTGGCGGGCATGGTTCTGGTATTGTCCGGTTGTGCCGGTCTGAACCTGTTCGGGCCAAGCAAGATTGTCGAAGAAGAAATCATTCCTCCCGAAGTGCTTTATCAGACCGCGCTGGATGATATGGACCGGCAGTATTTTACAACAGCGATCGAGTCACTGGAAAAGCTTGAGCGCCAGCACCCCTATTCGGAATATGCGGAGCGGGCCAAGCTGATGACCGTCTATGCCCGTTTCCGCACGGGCGCCTATGAGGAAGCGATACTGGCCTCTGATCGTTACCTTGCGCTTTATCCCTCATCCTCCGAGGTCGCCTATGTGCTGTTCCTGAAGGGATCGTCCTATTTCAAGCAGATCAAGGATATTACCCGGGATCAGCAACTGGCGCAGGATGCCATCGATACTTACAGCCTGCTCATCAACACCTACCCGGACTCCGAGTATGTAAGTGAGAGCAAGGAAAACATGCGGATTTCCTATGACCAGCTTGCTGGCAAGGAAATGTCGGTGGGGCGCTATTATCTGGGTAACGGGCAGAACACCGCGGCCATCAACCGTTTCAGAACAGTGGTGGAGAAGTACCAGACGACCACCCACATTGAGGAAGCGCTCTATCGCCTGACCGAGGGTTACCTGAAACTGGGTCTGGTTTCCGAAGCGAAGTCGGCAGCGGCGGTGCTGGGGCTGAATTACCCCTCAAGCGATTGGTATGAGTCGGCCTATGCACTTTTGCAGGCCCAGGGGCTGGCACCCGAAGCGGTTGAGGGAAACTGGCTCACTGCTGAAACCAGCGGCTAGGGCGCGTTCAGCCGGTTGCGATAAAAACGGGTCACACTTCCTGGAAAAACCTCTAAGCTGGAGAGTGCAAGCAACGGATTCGGTTGTGGGCAGGTAGTTCCTTTTGCGACGTGAAACGCGGCTGTTTGAGGTATTTTGAGCAATGCTGAGTGCGCTGTCAGTCAATAACATCGTTCTGATTGACCGGCTTGACCTCACGCTTGAGGCGGGGCTGAGCGTGCTGACCGGCGAGACGGGGGCAGGCAAATCCATTCTGCTTGATGCGTTGACGCTGGCGCTTGGTGGACGGGGTGACCAGACGCTGGTGCGTAAAGGGTGCGATAGCGGGCAGGTGATCGCAGTTTTTCGCCTGCCTTTGGAGCATGGTGTTCGTCGTTTGCTGCGCAAAAACGATGTGGCGGACGAGGATGAACTTATTCTGCGCCGGGTGCAGTTTGCCGACGGGCGCACAAGGGCGTTGATAAACGACCAGCCGGTGTCGGCGGCCCTGCTGCGCGAAATCGGCTCGCTTCTGGTGGAAATTCACGGTCAGCACGATGAGCGGGCCCTGGTGGACAGCGCTATTCACCGGCGCTTGCTGGACGAGTTTGGCGGGCATATGGAGGTCGTTGAAAAGGTGAACGGGGCTTGTTTGGCCTTAAAAGGAGCCGAGGAGGAACTGGCGGAACAGGAGAAAAATATTGCCCTGGCCCGAAAAGAAGAAGAGTTCGCCCGCCATGTGGTGGAAGAACTCAGCCAGCTTGCCCCTCGGGAAGGAGAGGAGGAACAACTTGCCTTGCGCCGCCGGCACCTGATGCAGCTGGAAAAAGCGGCGGACGAGGTGCGCGATGCCGATGAAATTCTTTCCGGGCCCGCCGCCCCGGCCTCGGCATTGGCCACGCTGCTCAGGCGGTTGCAGAGAAAAGCGGGCGGCGAGGATGATTTGTTTTTGCCCCTGATTGAGGGGCTGGATGCTTCGCTTGAAGCGCTGGAACGCACGGGCGAGACACTTGAAACCATCAAGCGCGAAATGGATTTTGACCCGGACGAACTCAATGAGGTCGAGGAGCGCCTGTTCGCGCTGCGCGGCATGGCGCGCAAGCACAGTGTTGCCCCCGATGCGCTGGGGGGAGTGCTCGCCCACTATCAGGGCGCGCTTCAGGATTTGCAGGATGGAGCGGCGGAATTGGAAAGGCTCAAAGAGGCGCGAGACATGGCCCGGCGTGATTATGACGAAGCGGCAACAGAGCTTTCTTCCCGGCGGTCGCGGGCGGCAGAGGCGCTTGAAACCGCGGTCGAGGCAGAATTGCCCGACCTTAAACTGGGGGCGGCGCGCTTTATCGTTGACCGGGGGGAGGATACGGCCCGGGTTTCACCGGACGGCTACGACCAGATAAGTTTTCACGTGCAGACCAATCCGGGCACGCGGGCGGGGCCGATGCTCAAGGTTGCTTCGGGGGGCGAGTTGTCGCGGTTTTTGCTGGCGCTCAAGGTGGTTCTGGCCGAGCGCGGCTCGGCGCCGGTTCTGATATTCGATGAAAT
Organism: Devosia sp.; assembly: GCA_011322005.1. Taxonomy (GTDB): domain Bacteria; phylum Pseudomonadota; class Alphaproteobacteria; order Rhizobiales; family Devosiaceae; genus DROE01. Next base: position 3,660 of record DROE01000195.1, on the reverse strand, counting down.
CGACACCGGGGTCGGGGGTGCGGTGGCTGACGCGATGGGCCGCCGACTGGCGCGGCTGGCCAAACAGGTGCAGGTGCTGGCGGTTACCCACGCGCCCCAGGTCGCGGCCCGGGCCAAAACCCACATGCTGATCGAAAAGCAGGCGGTTGAGGCTGGTGCGCATATGCGTACTCAGGTGCGTGAACTCGACCAAACCGAACGGGGCGAGGAAATCGCCCGCATGCTGGCGGGGGCCGAGGTGAGCGAGGAAGCGCGGGCGGCAGCCAGGCGGCTGATTTCGGAGGTCGGCTGATGGGCGATGTCGATAGCCTGAGCAAAGAAGAGGCGCGTAAGGAACTCAGGCGGCTGGCCCGGGAAATCGCCGACCATGACAAAGCCTATTATCTCAAGGATGCTCCCAATATTCCGGACGCGGACTATGATGCGCTGCGCCGGCGCAATCTTGAAATCGAAGCGCGGTTTCCCGACCTGAAGCGCGCTGACAGCCCCACAGACCGCATCGGAGCGATGGTCACTGATGGCTTTTCCAAGGTGACTCACGCCGTGCCGATGCTGTCTCTTGGCAATGCCTTTGACGAGCAGGATGTGCGCGATTTTGCGGGCCGGGCGCGCAAGTTTTTCGCCCATGACAAAAACCTGGAACTGGCGTTCACCGCCGAGCCGAAAATTGACGGGCTTTCAGCCTCCCTGCTCTATGAAAACGGGCTGTTCGTGCAGGGGGCGACGCGGGGCGATGGTACGGTGGGGGAGGACATCACCGCCAACCTGAAAACCATTGAGGAAATCCCCAAACAGCTAAAGGGCACGGGCTGGCCCGAGGCGATTGAAGTCAGGGGCGAAGTCTATATGAGCCACGCCGATTTTGCCGCACTCAACAAACAGGCACAGGAGACCGGCGGGCAGACCTATGTCAATCCGCGCAACACGGCGGCGGGGTCGCTGCGCCAGTTGGACAGCTCCATTACCGCCAGCCGAAATCTGAAGTTTTTCGCCTATGCCTGGGGCTATGTTTCAGCACCCTTTGCTCAAACCCAGTTCGAGGCCATTAAGGCGCTGGAAAGCTGGGGGTTCAAAACCAATCCCCTGACCATCCGCACCACAAGCGTTGAGGAAATGCTTGCCCATTACCGCAATATCGAAGCGCAGCGGGCGACACTTGGCTATGATATTGACGGGGTGGTCTACAAGCTGGACCGGCTGGATTTACAGGAGCGCTGGGGTTATGTGGCGCGGGCGCCGCGCTGGGCCATTGCCCACAAATTCCCGGCCGAGCAGGCGACAACCATCCTTGAAGCCATCGACATTCAGGTGGGACGCACCGGGGCGCTGACCCCGGTGGCGCGGCTGAAGCCGGTGACCGTGGGGGGGGTGGTGGTAACCAACGCCACGCTGCACAATGCTGACGAAATTGCCCGCAAGGACATAAGGGTCGGCGACACGGTTGTTGTGCAGCGGGCCGGGGACGTTATCCCCCAGATTGTAAAAGTTATTGAGGAAAAGCGGCCAAGCGGTTCTGTTGCTTATAAATTTCCCGACAGGTGCCCGGTGTGCGGCTCCAGAGCCACGCGCGAAATCAATGAGAATACCGGGGAGCCTGATGTAGTGACGAGGTGCACCGGAGGCTTGATTTGCGAGGCGCAGGCGGTGGAGCAGCTCAAGCATTTCGTCTCGCGCCGGGCGCTGGATATTGAGGGGCTTGGAGACAAGCAGGTGGCGGCGTTTTACAAGGAGGGCCGCATCAGGCTTCCGGCGGACATTTTTAATCTCAAGGCACGAGACGGGGTGGATTTTCCCCCGCTGGCCGAACAGGAAGGGTGGGGGGAGCAATCGTCGAAAAACCTGTTCGCGGCCATTGAGGTGCGGCGCACGCCCGACCTTGACCGGCTGATTTTTGCCCTCGGCATCCGCCATGTGGGGGAAACCACGGGGGTGCTGCTGGCCAAAAGTTTTGGCAATTTTGCCGAGTTTGAAAGGGTTGCCACCGCTGCCGGGGAGGGCGACGAGGAAGCGATTGAGAACCTGCTCTCCATCGATGGTATCGGGCAAACCGTGGTCAATTCGCTGGGGGCGTTTTTTGCCAACCGGCGCAACCGGGCGGCGGTTGATGATCTGCTCGGGGTCATTGAGCCCAGACCCTATGAGTTGAACGTTGCTGCCGACAGCGAAGTGGCGGGTAAAACCGTTGTGTTCACCGGTTCGCTTGAAAGGATGACAAGGGCCGAGGCCAAGGCCATGGCCGAGCGGCTGGGAGCCAAAGTCTCCGGTTCGGTGTCCAAAAAGACCGATATTCTGGTTGCGGGACCGGGGGCCGGTTCCAAGCTGAAAAAGGCCGAGGAGCTGGGGCTATTGGTGCTTGATGAGGACGGTTGGCTGGAACTGGTGGGGTAAGCTGACGACTAAATCTCAGCTGTTGCCTGTTTCAGCCAGCCCCTTTCTTCTGCCCCCAGATGCGGGCCGATCTCGGAGAGCACCCTTGCGTGATAGGCGTTGAGCCAGTCGCGTTCCTCAAGGGTCATCAGGTCTTTTGCAACCAGTCTTTTGTCGATGGGGGCAAGGGTGAGGGTTTCAAAGGCCAGATAATCCTCTGCCACTTCGCTTTTAATCACATGCACCAGATTTTCGATGCGGATTCCATATTCCCCCTCAAGGTAATAGCCCGGCTCGTTGGAGAGAATCATGCCTGCCTCAAGGGGAACATGATAGCGCGGGGCAATGCCCGCGGGGCCCTCGTGCACGGAAAGGAACGCACCCACACCGTGCCCGGTGCCGTGATTATAGTTCAGCCCCTGCTGCCACAGGGCGTGGCGGGCCAGCACATCAATCTGGGCACCAGTGGTTTTTTGCGGGAAGTTCACCCGCGAGATGGCAATCATGCCTTTGAGCACCAGAGTGAAGTGGTGCTTCTGCTGATCATCGGCGTCCCCGGTGAACAGGGTTCTGGTGATGTCGGTGGTGCCCGAGAGATATTGGCCCCCGCTGTCAACAAGCATCAACTCGCCCGGAACAAGGGTGCGGTTGGATTTGGTGTTGACCCGATAGTGAACGATGGCGCCGTTGGAGCCGGAGCCGGATATGGTGTCGAACGATATATCAACCAGAGTTGGCTCTTCAGCCCGGAAGGCTTCAAGCGCCGTGGCGATGTCGATTTCGCTCAGGTTCCCAGCGGGGGCGTGGGCGTCGAACCAGCACAGGAATTTGGCCATGGCGATAGCGTCGAGCCGGTGGGCCTCGCGCATTCCCGCCAGTTCGCTGGCGTTCTTTGTGGCCTTGGGTAGCAAAACCGGATCGGTTTTTTCGACCAGTTTTGCGTCTTTGCCGGTGAGGAGTGAAGCAACGGCGGCGGGGCAGGTGGCCGGGTCGATCCAGATGCGTTTTTTGGCTTTGCCAAGGTCGGCCAGCGCCGGTTCAAACTCAACCGGGGATTGCAGGTCGATGGTTTCGGCCAGGCGTTGTTTCTCGTTGTTGCCAAGTTTGTCCGGATCGACAAACAGGGCTGGTTTCTTGTTCTTGTGCACAATGGCAAAGGCATGGACCACCGGGGTGTTGGGCACATCGCGGCCGCGGATGTTGAACAGCCAGCAGATGGATTCGGGCATGGTGAGCACGGTCGCATCGGCCCCGGCGGCTCCAAGCGTTTCCTGAAGGGTTTTGAGCTTGTCT
>DROE01000194.1 GCA_011322005.1 Devosia sp. | reverse complement strand
TTATTCCCAACCACCTGTTCAAAATCCCCATTCAGGCGGCAATCGGTGGCCGAGTGGTGGCCAGAGAAACCATCTCGGCTTTGAGGAAGGACGTGACCGCAAAATGTTATGGCGGCGATGCCACCCGCAAGCGCAAACTGCTCGACAAGCAAAAGGCGGGTAAAAAACGCATGCGCCAGTTCGGCAAGGTGGAAATCCCGCAAGAGGCGTTCATCAAAGCGCTGAAGATGGGTGATTCCTAAAACCCTCATGGTGAGACTTCACAGTGAGCCTGTCGAACTGCGAACCATGCGACTGCCAAAATCTCGTCCTTCGACAAGCTCAGGATAAGGTTTGCCGTTTGCTCCATTCGTGACCCCGTTGAAAAACAGGGTCCAGCATGCCGGCCGGCGCACGACAGAAACAAATGCACGCCGATGGTGTACCCAGTAACAACCGGCGCCCCTGCCCAATGCGGGAGAAGAACGCCGGGTTGCGCCAGGCCCGAGCGGGCGGAACCGCCGCCCCCTTCACAGGCTGACAACAAAGTTCTAGTCTCTGAGCCGTCCGGTGTTGCGACAGGGGCAGAGCGAACTGCCTCCCCGGTGCCGGAATGTAAGTTTCAGGGAGAATTCACCTCATGCACGCTAGTTTGAAATTTGCCGCCGCAGCCTTGTTAACTGTTGGTTTTGCTTTTGCCGCCAACGCACAAAGCCTGCCTGATCTGGGCGGCCGTACCATCGTTGCGGTCACCGAAAATGCCTATACCCCGCTCAACTTTGCCGACCCGGAAACCGGGGAGGGCATCGGCTGGGAATATGACGCCTTCAACGAAATCGCCAAGCGACTGAATGCAAAAGTCGACTGGCAGCTGGCCAGTTGGGACGTTATGATTCAGGCGGTCAAGGAGGGCCAGTTCGAGGTGGGGATGGACGGCATCACCATCACCGAGGAACGCGAGGAACAGATTGATTTTTCCGACCCCTATATGGTGTCCGAACAGTTCATGCTGGTGCGGGCCGACGAGGAGCGCATCACCTCTCCGGAAGTTTTTGGCACCGACGAGAGCCTGTTGATCGGCGCCCAGGCCGGCACCACGAATTTTTATGTAGCGGTCTATGATATTCTTGACGGGGACGAAGCGAACCCGCGCATCAAACTGTTCGATACGTTTGGCGCTTCAGTTCAGGCACTCAAGAGCGGTGACGTTGATATGGTGCTGATGGACCAGACCTCGACCCGTGGTTATATGGGGGCCAATCCCGGCGCGTTCAAAGTTGTGGGCGAGGCCATAGGCACCGAAGAATTCGGGTTTATTCTGACACCGGGTTCAGACCTGCTCGGCCCCATAAACGCCGCCCTTGCTTCCATGAAGGAAGATGGCACCATCGCCGCGCTGAACCAGAAATGGTTCTTTGATTACAACGCCGCGCAATAATATTCAGGCAATGGCGGCGCGGGCTCATCTCCCGTGCCGCCGCTTACATTACAATGGTTGGCCCAAGCAGCCGTTATCGCCCCAAATCGCAGCGGTTTTTATTTCCCTGGTGGCTGCTGGCCGCTGTGCTTGTCTGTGTGCTTGTGCTGTGGGCCTTTGTTGTCAACAACGACTATCGGGCGATTTTCGGGGCGCTGACCTCGGGCGTTGCCACCACGCTTTACGTGACGGCCCTGGCGTTTTCGCTGGCTTCAATCGTGGGCATCTGTTTTGCCCTGATGCGTACTTCGCAAAATCGTTTTTTTTCCGAGATTGCCACCTTTTACATAGAGATTGTGCGCGGTATCCCCATTCTGGTGCTGCTGTTCTACATCGCCTTTGTGGGCGCACCCTTCATGGTGCAATCCATCAACTGGTTGATCTCTCCCCTTTCTACTCAAGGGTGGATCAAGGAAATGTCCATCCGTAATTTTGACTTCACCTGGCGGGCCATCATTGCCCTGACCATCGCTTACTCGGCTTTTCTGGCCGAGGTTTTCCGGGCCGGTATTGAAGCGGTAGACAAGGGTCAGATCGAAGCGGCGCGGGCGCTGGGGCTCAGCCGCTGGAACACATTTCGCCATATCATCGGCCCCCAGGCCATGCGCACCATCCTTCCCCCATATGGTAATGATTTTGTCGCCATGATAAAGGACAGCGCCCTGGTCTCGGCCCTTGGCGTTCAGGATATTACCCAACTGGGCAAGGTCTATTCGGCTTCCACCTTCAAATTTTTTGAGACCTACAATATCGTGGCGTTTCTTTATCTGGTGATGACCATTTCCCTGTCGCTGCTTGTGCGCTGGCTTGAGCAATATCTAAAGCGTTCCTCACACTGGGACTGCTAGACCGGCCAGTCAGAACCTGCCCGGACAAACAGCAATCGACCAGCTCAGGCCATATGCCGCAGGTAATTGCTTGCCAAAAGCCAATTCTTCGCTAGTCTGAAAAACGTAAATTTGTTTTAGAAGGGGCAAACATGCACAAGTTCAAAATCGTTGAACGCAAGAACGACCAGTTCGGCGTCCAGTTTCTATATAATTCAGAAGTCATGGTCTGGTCCGAAAGCTACAAGGGCAAGGCCAGCGCCAAAAACTGTATCGAATCGCTGAAGAAGAACGCTCCCGGCGCGCCGGTGGTTGACCTCTCCAAAGGGGAGAGCGGCAGTGGCTACCGCTTTGAGATTGAAAAATCCAAGGACGGCCAGTTTTATGTGCGTTTTCGTGCCTCCAACAACGAAATCATGGTGCGCTCCGAGACCTATCGCTCAAAAACCAGCGCCAAAAACTGCATCAAGTCGGTCAAGGAACGCGGACCCGGCGCGCCGACCATTGACGAGAGCTGATAACGACTAATCAGCTCGGTGCTTGAACCTTTGCAAGGCGGGGCTTTGAAGCCCTGCCTTTTTTTGTTCGACTATTTTGAAGCCCGGCTTTGCCTGAAATTCAGGCGCAGTTCAGCGCTTCTTAACGGCACAACGCCTAAGTTTGCAGGACAAGCGCGTTGTTAAGGCCGGAAGATGAACCTGCAAAAAACGGCAAACCTGCCGACAAACTGGCGTATTGTGCTAGGTTTCTGGGCACTCATCTGTGTGGTATATCTCGCGCGCGCACTGTTTTCGGGTGGTACGATTCCGCTGATTTCAGGTTCCGATGATGCCATGCGGCTGGTGGTGGTTTCGGACTGGCTATCCGGCCAGAACTGGTTCGACCACACCCAATACCGGCTCAACACGCCCTTTGGGGCCAATATTCACTGGTCGCGCCTGATCGACTTGCCCATTGCCGGGCTGATCGTTGTTCTAAAACCTTTTGTTGGCGCCAACGCCCCATTGCTCGCCGCCTGGGTTCTGCCCCTCCTCTGGCTGGTTGCGCTGCTTTATCTCAGTGTCGGCCTGTCGGTGCGCCTGGCAGGCCCCCAAGCGGTTCTGCCCGGCCTGGTGCTGCCGGTACTTTCCGCAGCGGTGATGGTGGAGTTCGCCCCGGGGCGTGTCGACCATCACAACGTCCAGATAATCCTGACCCTCGCTTTGCTCTATACCAGTGTCATGGCCTGGAAAAACCCGCGCTGGGCGCTCTGGGCCGGGCTGGCGGCGGCCACCTCGCTGGCAATAGCCATCGAGGCTGTGCCCCAGATAGCCACAGCCATTGCGGTCTTTGGGCTGTTCTGGGTTGCAGACCCCAAGAAGGGCGCAACCATACGTTTGTTCGGGTTCGGATTTGCCGGGGCAGCCATGGTGCATCTGGCCATCGCCTTTCCTCCTTCCCAGTGGTTTGTCCCCGCCTGCGATGCTTTTTCCATTGTTTATGTGGCAGCGGCGCTCGGTGTTGCTGCGGTGTTTCTGATATTGCCGTTTCTTGCACTTTCTTCGTGGTGGGCGCGCCTGCTGGCCGGCGGGGGGCTGGGCCTCGCCATGCTTGGCGTTCTTTTGGTGCTTTTCCCGCTTTGCCGGGGCGGACCATACGCGGCCATAGACCCCTGGCTGGCGGAGAACTGGCTTTCACAGATTATCGAGGCCAAACCGGCCTGGAACAGTTTTGCCGCTCTTCCCGCCTATACGCTGGGCATCGCCCTGCCTCCTGTCATTGCCTTGATACTGGTCGGCTGGATTGCCCTGAAAAAACCGGCCACACCTGAAATCGCCTCCATGCGGGCCGAGTGGCTCATTCTTGGCGCATTTTTGCTCGTCGGCATCGCCGTCATGCTGGTGCAGGTGCGCGGGGCGCGTCTGGTCGCTGGAATGATTGCACCGGCGGGAGCCTTTGCCATAATCTTTGTGCGACAGCGCTATCTGAAGAGCAAAAGCATTATTGATGCTCTGGCGCTGCTTGGAACCTGGCTGATTTTCTCCGGCCTGGCGGTGGCGGTGATCGCCGGGCTGGTTCTGCCAAAGGGGGGAGATGAAATTCCCGCCACTGTCAGCGCCGGACCCTCAAAATTCGCCTGCATGCAGCCTGAAGCCTTTGAAGGGCTCGCCATGCTGGACCCGCAGCGGATTATGGCCCCGGTTGATTTGGGGGCGCACCTGCTGCTCAACACGCCGCACGCGGTGGTCGGCGCGCCCTATCACCGTAACGAGCAAGGGCTTATTGACACGTTCAATTTTTTCAACGAACCGCTGGCGCAAAGCCGCTCCATTCTCAAGGAGCGCGGTATTTCTCTGGTGGTTACCTGCCCGGTAATGGCCGAGATGCGCGGTTTTTCCGATGCGCCGGAGACCGCCTTCGTCAACCGCGTGAAAAACGGAACCCTGCCCGACTGGCTGAAGGACATCTCGGTTACCGGCAGTCCCTTGCGCATTTATGAGGTCACAGAATAGTGCACTTCGTCACTTTCAGGCGTCGAGCTTTTTCTTCTTTGGGTTGAAAGTTTGGGCGCTCAGACCCAGCTCTTGTTTGAGCTTTTGCGTCAGTTTGGCCGCCACCAGCCGGTGGGCCTCGGTGATATAGGCCCGCACATCGTCTTCATTCAGTTCGGAAGTGGGAGAGACATCCACCCATTTCGCCCGCGCCAGATATTTTGCCGGGTATATGCCTTGGAGTTCAGGCAACATTTCAAAACTCATATCCGAGCATTTGAAGGCGATGCGCCATTCATCGGTTTCGTTCCAGATGGTATAAAGCGCAAAAATCTTTCCCCCGACCTTGCCGACCGAAGAGCCGCCCCACTGGTGCGCGATGGTGACGGCGGGCAGGCTGGAAATGAAGCTCTCAAAACCCTCGCGCTGAAAAATGTCTAAACTGCCGGAACTGGACATGCGACCCCCGTTCCCTGCAAACCGCAATATCCCAAAGGGTTCTTCGCCAGATATTGCTGATGCTTGCTCTCGGCAAAATAGAAAGGTTTTGCCGAGGCAATTTCGGTTGTGATTTCGCCAAACCCGCGGGTTTTGAGCGCTTCTGCATATTCCGCTTTGCTGGTTGCCACAATTTGAACCTGCGCACTGCTTGTCATGTAGATTGCCGAGCGGTACTGGGTGCCCCGGTCGTTGCCCTGACGCATGCCTTGCGTGGGGTCATGGTTCTCCCAGAAAATTCCAAGCAACTCAGCAAGGGAGATGGCTTTGGGGTCAAAGACCACCAGCACCGCCTCGGTGTAGCCCGTCCGCCCGCTGCACACTTCCTCATAGGTGGGATTGGGCGTCTGCCCGCCCTGATAGCCAACGGCGGTAACATAAACGCCTTCAAGCCGCCAGAAAAGCCGCTCAGCCCCCCAGAAACAGCCCATGCCGAAATGGATTTTTTCAAAGCCTTCAGGGTAAGGCCCGCTCAGGGACCGTCCGGAGACGAAGTGTTTGCTCCTGAATGCCACCGGGGCGTCACGCCCGGGCAGCGCGTCCTCTTTGCGAGGCAGTGTTGCGGTTTTTTTGAACCGGAACATTGTTAACGGCGTCCGGGAAGCGCTATTCTGGTGAACAGGCTGCCCACAACCAGGCAGAACAGGGCCACCACCAGAAGCGCAATCCAGCTGGGCCAACTCAGAATGGTAACGATAAAAGGGTCCCAGACAAGAGGGCTCAGCCGACGTTCAATAATGGCGCCGAACAGGGGCAGGCTGTCGGTACCGATAAAGGCCGCAAAAGGATCATACTGGAACCAGGTCTGCCCCAGGGAGTTTGCGGCCCGGCTGCTATCCGGTATCCACACCAGCGCTTCAAAAACCAGCATCAGCAGGCCAAAGAGGGTCAGCATCAGCCCCAGCAACCCCAATATCAATCTGAATAATCCGCTGACGATTCCCATCATGACTTCCTTTAAACCTGATTGAAGTTCTGGATCTTGTTTCCCCGGGAACGTCCCAGATAGGCAAATACAGCTCCAGGCACACCGCAGACCGCCCATCCCGGCCATCCCAGCACCGGCACAACCACCATCGCCCACAAGGCCCCAAGGGCGCTCTGGCTCAAAACCTGCTCAAACCCCTGAAGGCTCGCCAGGTGGACAACACCCCACATGTCACCGACAGAAGTAAGAACCAGCGCGCTGGCTCCAAGGGATTTGGTGCCGTCAACGATCAGCAATATCAGCGCCAGGCCCAAAAGCCATGTGCCCAGCAAACGCACTACAAAACGCATCTATCTCAACAACGACCGCCAACTGTTCCGGCGGCCATCTCCTGTTATTTCGGGCAGTGTATTGCCATACTCTTCTTCTGGCACACAAGATAGGTTGATAATTTGACCTTCACGTCATTTTATAAATTCGTGAACAAGAGGGCACGCAATGGCTTGCGCGATGAAGGCGAATGCTTATAGTGCGCGCCGCCCGGGTAGGCTTTCATACCCGGCATTGTGGAGAGGTGGCCGAGTGGTCGAAGGCGCACGCCTGGAAAGTGTGTAGGCGGGGAACCGTCTCCAGGGTTCGAATCCCTGTCTCTCCGCCACAAACTGTTCGCGAACCCGAAACGAGGCCCCGATGCGGGCCTTTTTTCTTTTTGGTTTAAAGGGGTTTAACGAGGGCATCCGACTTTCGGAGGCTGGCCGCTGGCCTGAATTCAGTCTCTGAATGCCCCGTGTCTCTTTTCACCCGCCCTTCACCCAAATCGAGACGGATTCAAAAGTATCAGCCTTTTCAACGCCTTGTTGCGATTGAATTGCGCCGCAGTTGAGGCGTATTCAACCGCCGTCGGAGCGAACAGAGACACCCGAAGGCGGCGCGGTTCTTCGAAACGGTGCGAACGGTCGCGAGAAGTCTTTGATGACAAACAGACTTTCCGCTCATAGCCTGGCGGTATGTCGAACGGACCCTGGACAGATGCAGAAAACGACCTGATCGTCGCGGATTACTTCGCGATGCTGGCAGAGGACATGGCGGGCCGTCCCTACAACAAGGCTCAGCATCGGCGCAGTTTGATGCCCCTATTGCGGAGCCGAACGGAAGGCTCGATCGAGTTCAAGCATCAGAATATTAGCGCGGTGCTCAAGGGGCTCGGGGAAGCCTGGATCCCCGGCTACAAGCCAGCGTTCAATTTCCAGATGACCTTGGTCGATGCTGTGGCGCGCTGGTTGGCCTGTAATCCGACCTGGCTTGGGCGGATGCCTGGCACGCGACATGCCACTGGCCTGCGCGAGGCAGCGCAAATCTGGATCGGACCGCCACCGACGTTGTCCAACCAGCCGCCGCCACAGGAACTGGAGCAGATGCTGCATGTCGCAAAAAAGTTTGACGTGGCGGGTCGGGATGAACGCAACCGGGCCCTCGGCCGGGCGGGAGAAGAACGCGTCGTTGCACACGAACGGTCCGCGTTGAAAGTGGCCGGTCGAGATGATCTGGCGCGCAAAGTGCGGTGGGTTTCAGAAGAGGATGGCGACGGTGCAGGGTACGACATTGCCAGCTTCACGCCGGACGGACAGGAGCGTTTGATCGAGGTGAAAACGACAAAGGGCTGGGAGCGCACACCTTTTTACATTTCCCGCAACGAACTAGCGGTCGCCGAAGAGCGCCGGTCGGAATGGTGCCTGTTCCGCCTCTGGAACTTCTCGCGTGAGCCGAAGGCGTTCGAGCTGCACCCGCCGCCGGACGCGCATGTCTCGCAGACCGCGACGTCCTTTCAGGCGAGTTTTCATTGAGGGCCGGTTGCAATAGGCGGATTGGAGAGCAATCTTGCCGATAGCTGATGACGGGTCGGTTTGGAGGCTGCTTCTTCAACACTGTACCATTGCGAAGCAAACCAAGATAGCGGCGACGACAACTACCGCTTCAGCATCTCAAATTCGGAGAAATCGGCTAGCTGTCGCGGTTGCCGTCCTGGCAGGAGCCTCCCTTTTATCCGGACATATGCACCATTTGTCATGTGCGCTTTGTCAGCAACTGCATAGTCAGAAGCCTTCAGGATCACCCGGGCCCGAACGGTTTCCTCCTCCTCTGGAAGGAGGAGGGACAGGACAACATTCCCGGACCGTTTGCCATCTGATCCCATTTCGCCCTCAAGCCGCTCAACTGTGCCGATATACACCTCGATGTAGTTATCTTCGACGGCCCGAAGTTCCCGGCGAAGCTCTTCGATTCTAGAAAAATAGTCCCGCTGGAACGAAATGGGTTTGCTCAATCGATTATCTGCTCTTGGCCTGAGGTGAGACCAAGAAAAGAGAGCGTCAACGGCATTATAAGTTCTCTCGTCCTGCATTGCGGCCAATGCTTCGCAGAAGTTCGACGAGATCAGCGGCGTTTCAGATTCTCTGGTTTCATCAACCAATGCCTCAAGCGTGTCGGCTTTTATGGCGCGCACTAACCGCTCCATCGATTCATGGATTGCCGAAAACACCTTCCGCACGAACGGCGCTTCGTCATCGCTCAACTGAAGCGTGCCCTGCACGTCCATTGCGTAGATGGGCAGGAAACGTTCAAGATAAAGCTACCGGATTCGGTTTGTCCGAAACGTGTCTTCTCAACCAGCTGCGTAGCCTCAGAAAGCGTTAGCCTTGGATGGTTCGCTCTCGGTCGCAAAACTGTGCACGCAGCCGCTTTAAACAGTTTTTC
>DROE01000193.1 GCA_011322005.1 Devosia sp. | reverse complement strand
TGTGCTAGCCTCAGGGCAGCAAGCTGGTTGGCAATGTCCGCAAACACCGAATCCAGTTCGCTGGGCTGACTGGGAAAATAGGCATGGGACAGGCTGGTGGCGCAATCCTGCAACATCGTGCGTGTGGCATTGTTCGGGGGATTAAGGCCGATGGTGTAAACCGTGATGTCCTGTGCTTTGGCGTTGGCACAGGACTCAACCGTTCTAACGTTCATCTCAGCTATCATTTGCCCGCTGGACCAGCCCACTGCACCAAGCCGCCCGTTATAGGGGTAGCCATAAGGGGAATTATAGGCCGCCCCGTTCATGTTGTTGCGCGAATACATGGTGTTCTGGCCATCGGTCATGACGATGAGCACCTTGGCGGTCGCCTCGTCATAATCACCGCCCTCGGTAAAGGGCTCGCTGGGTGACAGACCCCGAAAGCCCCAGATGGTACCCATGTGGATGTTGGTTGCACCGCTGGCCACCATTGCATCAATGGCATCCAGAACCGGCTGCTTGACATTGGTCAGGGGCAAAAGCTCGGCACTGGGGCAGTCAAAATTCGGACCCCAGGAGGAGGTGCTGATGTTTCCGCTATATTTGCACAGGCGCTCCTGACGCTCGCGATCCGAGCCGCCGGTGATGCCGTTACATGCGGGGGCATCGTTGTCGTCCTCATAGTCCGCCAGCCAACTGGGCCATGAATCGGGTGTGTCAGGAGCAAAAGCGGGAACAAACTTGGTATCGGGATCACTGTCCACCGGCGGGGTGTCATCCGTATCCAGATGGGAGTTTACGCCAGTTGGAGTGTGGGGGCGGGCGTCCACGCAGCCTCCCCAGCTCATATTGGTGATCTGATCATACAGCGCCAGTCTGTTCACATTACCTGTAAAGGGTGTTGAATCGTCGCTGTCATCATCAAAGTTGTCATTGGCGATGCTGGATTCGCCGGCCACATCAAGCCATGACGCGCTTGAGTTGCTCGTGCCGATATTCACGAAACTGGTGAACGGGACGATGCCGATGAAAACGTTGGGAAGAGTTGCTTCTCCATCGAACAGGATTTCCGTTGCGTTTGAAGCAGCGGTTTTCAGATTGGTCATCCGCGAGGATGAAGCCATCGAGCCGGAATTGTCCAGAACCATCATGACTTCCACAGCCAGTTTCTTGCGCGTTGCCTGTGAGGCGACCCGTGCGTTCATCTCCGAGATACCGACCAGCGAAACGAAGGCCATGGGCACGTTCAGCCGCGCTTGCAGGAACAAGGTTCCTTCCTCGTTGATGGATTCCGCGGTTTCGACCTCGATGCTCACCCCTGAAGAGGCCATGCGTTCCTGAACCATATCCTCCGCCAGCACGCGGATTTCCTCGTCGCTGAGGGAATAAATTGAGGGTTGCAGCGCCAGAGCCGCGGCATCAAGAGCGATCTGCCCCTGTGAGCGAGCCTGCTGCACGCCCACATAGTCAACGACGGCACCGGAAGTGGCGACCAGGACTATGGATAAAATTCCAAAAATCACGGCAAACACGCCGCGCTCATCTTTTGTGAAGCGTACGATGTTGTCGAACAGGAAACTCATGCCGCATCTTTTCGTTGCAGTTCTGCAAGGGGGCAGCGTGGCATAACTTCCCTAAAGAGCCTTTAGCGCAAAGATAATATTTGCTTCAGCCCGATTCAGGTTTTGTTAAGCAAAAAGACGTCCCGGCAGGAAGTTGGCGGGCAAAAAATGACCTAAAGAACAATCACCTTGGCCCCCACCGCTACACGGTTGTAGAGGTCCTTCACATCCTGATTGGTCAGGCGAATGCAACCGGAGGAAATATTCTGGCCGATGGTCCAGGCCTGGCTGGTCCCATGAATGCGATAAAGCGTTGAGCCCAGATAGAGCGCCCGTGCACCAAGGGGATTATCCGGCCCCCCCGGCATAAAGGCGGGCAGGTCCGGTTCGCGCAGACGCATTTCGGCCGGAGGTGTCCAGCCCGGCCACTCCCGCTTGGCCGAAACCCTGTTGGTGCCGGTCCATTCAAAACCCTCCCGTGCCACCCCCACACCATAGCGAAGGGCGCGGTTTCCCGGCAGCACCAGATAAAGAAACTTCTCACTGGTGTTCACAATAACGGTGCCTGGACGCTCGTTGCTCCGAAAGGCCACGATCTGGCGCAGATATTGGGGGCTTGCCGTTTGATTGGAGAGCAGGGCCAGGCCATTCTGCGGAGTTGAAGTGGTCAGGCTCATTCCAGCAGGTGGCGGGAAGGAAACCCTGTTCTGTCCGGCCGACGCGGGGGCATACCACAAGCCGGCTGCCACCAGTCCAAGCAGCAATGCAGCGCCAAGGGGCTTGAACATTTTCATTCTCCAACACCAACTCTACCCAAATCCGCCCGACAGGACAGCCGGCCAGTTCACCTGAAAATATTCAGTCCCGGAAAATATATCGTGAAGCGGTATGGTTAACTGCACCGTAAGAACATTGGTTTGCAGGGAGTTAAACCGACGGTATCGGCTCGCAGTATTCGTGGCAGGCCCCTTCAAAGTCAGAGCAGAACTTGGGTCCGATTATCTTCGTCGTCCTCGGTATGGTCTGAGGAGTTTTCCGGTTCAGCAACTGATATTTCGACAGATATATTGGACAGGGCACTGGAGATGGAAGCGGAAAGCTGCTTTACATCAAACGGCTTGATAAGAACTTCTTTCAGGCCCAATTCCCGCATGCGCGAGATATTTTCGCGTGTCGCATATGCGGTCGATATGATTATGGGAAGGTCCGCGCGGCAGTTTGCCTGTCCTCCCCGGACCAGACGTATAAATCCGGCTCCGCTGATTTCAGGCATGTACCAGTCCAGAACGACAAAATCGACGGGCTGTTTCTGAAGGATCGCCAGGCCCTCGGTGCCATCCGAGGCCTCCAGAATAGTGCCAATGCCCAGCCTGTTCAGGCTTTCAACGGCCAGAGACCGCGAGTACTCGTTGTCTTCAACAACCAGTCCGCATAGCTTGGCCGGTACTATCAAACTTTATCCCCCTCGACGTTTTTGTTGCGGCTGAAATAAAAGAAACCGTGCGAAAGTAAAACAAGCACTTGCCCGACAAAAACATTCTGCCAATAAATATACTGAATAGGTCATGTCAAGTCTGAAAGGTGCAGCCATGAACGAGAACAAGACCAACCGCTGCCCATGGCCCGGAGATGACCAGTTTTATGTGGACTATCACGACCGGGAATGGGGCTGGCCGGTGACCGACGACAAGCGCCTGTTTGAAAAAATCTGTCTTGAAGGTTTCCAGTCGGGCCTGTCCTGGATAACGATTTTGCGTAAACGAGAGGGTTTTCGCAGCGCCTTTGCCGGCTTTGACTTTGAACAGGTCGCAAAGTTCTCCGAAAGCGATGTCGAGCGCCTGCTTCAGGATGCCGGTATTGTACGGCACCGCGGTAAAATCAACGCCACCATCAACAATGCGCAAAGGGCCATTGAGATGCGTGACGAATTTGGCTCACTGGCCGCTTACTTCTGGCAATTTGAACCCATGCCACAAAACCGGCCCGCAGAACTGAGTTGGGAGGTGCTAAAGACCATGGGCACAACCGATGAATCAGCGGCCCTTTCCAAGGACCTCAAAAAGCGCGGCTGGAAGTTTGTCGGCCCCACCACATGTTATGCCTTCATGCAGGCGATGGGCATGGTCAACGACCACATCGAGGATTGTTTTTGCCGCGCTGATATTGAAAAGGCCCGCAATGACTTCGTGCGACCGGAGCTAACTTCCGCAAAATGACTTTGTTGTAAAGATATCGCGTTTTGCGGCGGATGTGACATCCTGCCACATAAGCCGGTCGGAAAGATTTCTCAGCCGTGCAAGGAGCCAACCCGTTCACACCTACGCATCACAGGAGGCAACATGATAGTTCATTTTCAAGCCACAACCCGGTGCGTCGTGCTTGCGGGCTCCGCGTTCGGCTTTAGCCTTAAAGCCTGAACCCGAACATTTTCCGCTTTTGCCTGAACTGACTTCCAACCCGTTCGGGCCAGACCTCCACCAGCAATAATCCGGCAGATCTTGAGCGCGCCTAACCCCCACGCATTTTTGCGTGTTCCGATCCGGGGTCCGTTGTTGTCTCCAGTTCAAAAAGGAAGCGTAGCGGCGCGCTGAGTGCGCCAGCGCTTGGGGACCCATGACCGAAAAAAATCCGACTGCAACAACACGACCGCTTGCACGCGTCGCACTTGCCAAAATCTGGAACTGGCTGACGGGCCGCTGGCAACGCTCAGCTCACCCTCCCGATATGTGCCTCACCTGACGCCTCATATGCGGCGTGATGTGGGGCTGACAACAGAACACCAGTCCCCGGACTGGCGAGATTTACGCTAAGCATCGCATGCAAAAGCGGGTGCGGGTTTTGGGGTCGGTAGCGCGATCACGACGACCGGCATTGCCACTCTTCTTCCCTCCCCCTTGTGGGGAGGGATAGAGGGTGGGGGCAAACAAACAAAGACAGGGTGGGGGGAGCAGTGCTCACCGAACCTCCAGCGTTCGCTTGCCCGTTTCACCTCAATCCGCTAAGAGCGGCCAGCATTGAACAACAGGCGCCCATCATGGCCAAAAAACAGAAAACATTCCGCACCAAAGCGCGGCTGCCGCGCGGGTTTGGCGACCGCCCGGCCAGTGATATCCGGGCCACCGAGCAGATGGTTGCCAAAATCCGCGAGGTTTTTGAGCTTTACGGTTTTGATGCCCTGGAAACCCCGTTTTTTGAATATACCGACGCGCTGGGCAAGTTTCTGCCCGACAGCGACCGCCCCAACGAGGGGGTATTTTCCCTGCAGGATGACGACGAGCAATGGATGAGTCTGCGCTATGACCTGACCGCGCCGCTGGCCCGTCATGTGGCGCAAAACATCAACGAAATCACCATGCCCTATCGCACCTACCGACAGGGCTGGGTGTTCCGCAACGAAAAACCGGGCCCCGGACGGTTCCGCCAGTTCATGCAGTTTGACGCCGATATTGTCGGCGCGCCCGGTGTCGCCGCTGACGCTGAAATGGCCATGATGATGGCCGACACCATGGAGGCGCTGGGCATCAGGCGCGGCGACTATGTCATCCGGGTCAATAACCGCAAGGTGCTCG
>DROE01000192.1 GCA_011322005.1 Devosia sp. | reverse complement strand
CGGCGCACCCTGAACGCCGTTGCAAGTTTGCCGGAACTGGTATAATGTGCCGCGTTTCGCGTGGCCCCGGCCGGGCGTCCGACGGGGGAAAGCGTAGCGACGAACAACGAGCACGCGAGCGTGCTCCGTTCCATGGGCACCGCGTTGTTCGTGGAACAGGTAGTGTGAAAGAAACTGGAGGGGTGTCCGAGTGGTTGACTCGAGGCGATAGCCGAGAGAACGCCGAAGGCGGCCCCGAAGGGGTGAGGAGCGTAGCGACGAATAACGAGCACGCGTGCGTGCTCCGTTCCATGGGCACCGCATTGTTCGTGGAACAGGCAGTATGAAAGAAACTGGAGGGGTGTCCGAGTGGTTGAAGGAGCACGCCTGGAAAGTGTGTATACGCTAACCGCGTATCGAGGGTTCGAATCCCTCCCTCTCCGCCATAAAATCAATAGCTTATCTAGATACCCTGTCTGATTTTAGGTACAATTTTCCCCCGGAACCGGTCAGCTCTTGACCGTATTGAGCGATTGCACTGGCCATCCAGGCCGGCATGCCGGAAGTGCGCAGTTTTTCGAACGCCTCTTCGCTCAATTCTTCCCCGATACGCCTACAACTTCGGCATTGACGTTTTCCTTGCCCGGCTACCGGAGTGATATGGCCGGTTTTTCCCGTCTCCCAGTGACGAGGAACTCGCCATCCAAGCGATGGATGCGGATATGCGGAGAATAACGGTTATGATCTCCGCATACTGCGCGGAGAGTGTCCTTGTCTTTGCGTAGAATGGCAGTCATAATATCCGCAGATATTGCGGAGATTGTAAGATGTACCTATGGGAAAAACCGGATTGGCCCGCCTTTACCTGGGACGAAACAAACCTCTCCAGGTTGCTCGTGCGCGTATCCAGGGAACAGGGACGGCTGCTGGGCAGAATGGAGGCGCTGGGTTTCGACCTGCGCAGTGAAGCCCATCTCCGCACCCTGACCGAGGACGTGGTCAAATCCAGCGAAATCGAAGGCGAGAGGCTGGACCCCGAGCAAGTCAGATCCTCCATCGCGCGCCGGCTTGGCATGGATATCGGCGGGCTGGTCCCTGCCGACCGCGATGTCGAAGGCGTTGTCGAGATGATGCTGGATGCAACGGGCAACCATGCGCAACCGCTGACCGAGGAACGACTGTTTGCCTGGCACGCCTCGCTGTTCCCAACCGGCCGAAGCGGGATGACCCGGATCCGGGTGGGGCAATGGCGTGACGACAGCGACGGACCCATGCAGGTTGTGTCCGGCTCGGTCGGTAGGGAGAAGGTCCACTATCGAGCGCCACTGGCAGACCGCGTACCCGATGAAATGGCAAACTTCCTGCGCTGGTTTGAACAGCCAGGAGATATGGATCCACTGCTGGTCGCGGGACTGGCGCACCTGTGGTTCGTCACCCTCCATCCGTTCGATGACGGCAACGGGCGTATCGCCCGGGCGATTGCGGACATGGCGCTGGCCCGTTCGGAGAAAACGGGCCAGCGCTTCTACAGCATGTCGGCACAAATCCGCAAGGAACACAAAGCCTATTACGACACACTGGAATGGATCCAGAAAGGCGATCTGGATGTGACGCGGTGGCAGGACTGGTTTTTGAACTGCCTCCTTCGTGCCATCGAGGGGGTGCAAGAGACGTTGAGCCAGGTATTGCAGAAGGCACGCTTCTGGGATCGTTTTGCCAAAGAACCCCTGAACGAACGACAGATCAAGGTTCTGAACCGGCTGCTGGACGGTTTCGAAGGAAAGCTTACAACATCAAAATGGGCAAAGATTGCAAAGTGCTCGCAGGATACGGCCTACCGCGACATACTCGATCTGATCAAGCGGGGTGCATTGCGAAAAGATCCCGGTGGTGGGCGCAGCACAAGCTATTCACTGGTGATGGAGTAACGATGGCCAAACACGGATGGCGAGTGCGTGGCGATTGCGACTGGTAGATCAGGCGCTGCTCGTCCGCCGGGGCCTGTTCCGAAAACAGGCATTAGGGGCGCGGCTTGATAAAGAGCGAAGCCGCCAACGCTCATCCAAAGGGACAACGATGTGTCAGCCCGCAGTCTGGAAGAGTGGCGTCGGGTTTTCAACGGTGAAAGCGTGGGGCAACGAGCGTGCTTTCAGGGGGATTTCGATTCCCAGGCACGAAGGGAGTCCGTGGTCCGAGGGGGATGGCAGTGCCATCACCTGGACATCTCCTTCCGGAGCTGTAGAGCTTGGTCAGAAAGTTACAATCAGCCGCACCACAAATTTACGAACAGCCGATGTTGCCATAATCCGTGATCTGCCCGTCCAATCAGCTCAATATATCCATCGGTTCGATGTTGTTTATAAATAACAAGTAAAACTTGTTATCTATGGGTAAAGCAAGACTTGCGCAAGGTTTGAAATCACGCTAAATTAACAAGCATGTCTGGTGAGCCTCGAACCAAACTAAACCGTCTGCTCAGGGCCTGGCTCCAGGGTACCGTCGCTGTGTCTTCCTGGCTGGAGGAGCAGGGGGCATACCAACAGTTGCTGTATGAATACGAAAAAAGCGGCTGGATAGAGCGCATCGGCCAGGGTGCCTACATACGCGCTGGCGATAGCGTCGAGTGGACCGGCGGGCTCTACGCCGTGCAGAAACACCTGAAACTTCTCGTCCACGTGGCGGCCAAGACGGCATTGCAAATGCAAGGCTATGCCCATTTCCTGCCACTGGGCAAGGGCGGGGTCGTGACACTGTTCGGCACCCCGGGCACCCGGCTGCCCACCTGGTTCCGCCGGTATGACTGGGGAGTAAAGCTCCGTTACGTTACCACAAAGCTGTTCGCCGATGCCCCGGATGCGGGTCTCACCACGAAGACACTGGGTGCCTGGGACGTCACCCTCTCTGCCCCCGAGCGTGCCATGTTGGAAGTCTTGCACCTGGTGCCCGGCAAAGAGCCCTTTGAAGGGGCGAGCTTGCTCATGAAGGGCCTGACCACCCTGCGTCCACGCCTGGTTCAGTCGCTGCTGGAACAATGCCGGTCCGTGAAAGTGAAGCGGTTGTTCATGTTCCTGGCGGAAAGCCATAATCATGCCTGGGTCAGAAAGCTGGATCTGTCGAAAGTGGATTTCGGAAAGGGCAAGCGCATGATCGTGAAGGGAGGGCGGTTTGATGCGAGATACGGGATTACCGTACCGGATATAGATTTCGGAATCGGGGAAACAGTGCCCGAATTGTGAATGAGAGGCAAAAACAAAGGGAGCGTACCTGCTCCGGATAAGAGACTGATTCATGAATATAGAAACGCATTCTCAGCTTGCCAGTTTTATCTGGGATATCTGCAATCTTTTGCGGGGCCCGTACAAGCGCAACGAGTATCGGAAAGTCATATTGCCGTTAACGGTGCTCAGGCGCTTCGATTGCCTGTTGGCACCGACTAAACACGCGGTACTCGAACAGTTCAAAACGGTCAAGACCAAACCTGAAACTGTTGTTCGTAGCCTGCTGCAAAAGACCAGTGGCTACCCATTTTACAATTTGTCGAAGCTGGACTTTCCGAGGCTGCTCGATGACCCCAACCAGCTCGCGCAAAACCTGAACAGTTATATCAACGCTTTTTCGCCTAACGTCCGCGGCATCATGGAGCGTTTTGCTTTTGATCAGCAGATTGCCCGCATGGCGGAAAAGAATATTCTGTTTGAGGTCATCAAAGCATTCTGTGATCCGAAGATCGACTTGTCACCTGAGCGTGTGGACAACATGCAGATGGGTTACGTGTTCGAGGAGTTGATCCGGATTGGTGCGGAGCAATCGAATGAGGAAGCAGGTGAGCACTTCACGCCGCGAGAAGTCATCAAGCTCATGGTTAACCTGTTGCTTTCGCCGGAAGAGGATCTGGCCCAGAGTCATGTCGTCAAGACCATCTACGATCCGGCCTGCGGCACGGGTGGCATGCTGTCTGTAGCAGAAAAATATATCCGCGATCTGAATCAGGATGCCAACCCGCTTCTGTATGGCCAGGACTGGAACGACGAAGCCTGGGCCGTCTGTAAGTCGGACATGCTGATCAAGAGCGAAGAGGCTGACAACATCAAACTCGGCGACACGTTCACTCAGGACGCCTACGACCGGGACGAACAGGGCAACAAGATCACCTTCGACTATATGTTGGCCAATCCGCCTTTTGGCGTCGAGTGGAAGCAACAAAAAAAATACATCGAGCAAGAGCGTGACACATTGGGCTATGAGGGTCGCTTTGGTGCGGGGACACCGCGTATTAACGATGGGGCGCTACTGTTCCTTCAACACATGCTTTCCAAGATGCGCTCTCCCGAGAAGGGCGGAAGCCGCATCGGGATCGTCTTCAATGGATCTCCCCTGTTTACAGGCGATGCGGGAAGCGGTGAAAGCAACATCCGCCAGTGGATTATCGAAAACGACTGGCTGGAAGCGGTTGTCGCATTGCCCGACCAGCTCTTTTACAACACCGGCATCTCTACCTACATCTGGGTGCTGACCAATCGCAAGGAGCCTGAGCGCAAGGGGAAAGTTCAACTGATCGATGCCCGACGGTTCTTTGTCAAAATGAAAAAAAGCCTCGGGAACAAGCGTAACAAGATTGGTGACAAGGATGATGGAGAGCCCGATCAGATCGGCGACATTACTCGCATCCACGGAAATTTCCAACACGGAGAGAGCCGGATGTTCCAGATCGATGGCGAGGAGAAAGAGCGGATTGTCAGTAAGATTTTCGACAACGATGACTTTGGGTATTACAAGATTACCGTTGAGCGGCCGCTTAAACTGAATTTTCGCGTAGACGACGAGCGAATCGCGCGTCTTGATCAGCAAACTGCGTTCAAGAATCTCGCAACCAGCAAGAAAAAGAACGAGGCCGAACGATTGAGGGAAATCGAGGCGGGAAAACAACGTCAGCAGGTGATACGAGACTTATTGAATGCACTGGCCGTGCAGATAGAGGGGAAACTATACAAGGATCGCAAGGAATTTCTTACGGATCTCAAGAAACTGGACCGGGAGCGTCATGTTCGCCTGTCCGCATCAGAACTTAAAGCGGTACTTTCAGCTTTGGGTGAACGGGACGAAACTGCGGAAGTTTGTCGTGACCGCAACGGTAACCCGGAGCCGGATCCCGAGTTGCGGGATACGGAGACGGTGCCGCTCAAGGAAGATATCGAAGACTATTTCCAACGGGAGGTGCTGCCGCACGTTCCCGATGCCTGGATCGATCACGAAAAGACCAAGGTCGGCTATGAAATCCCGTTGAACCGTCATTTCTATGTCTACGAGCCTCCCAGGCCGCTTGAAGCCATCGAGGAGGATATCAAGAAGCTGGAAGGCGAGATCATCGCGCTGCTCAAGGAGGTCACCGCGTGACCGGGAAGGCAGTGTCGTTTCCGTTAAGGCATATTTCCATCCGCGTGCCCTGGCACGACCATGGCTGGGATGGAACGTTCTGTTGTGCGCCAAGACATAACAGCGCCTGTCTGAAACTAGTCAATATCGCCGAGGGCAAGGATGAAGCCGCCGAGCAGGCAAAGGCGGGGCAATCCATCAAGGAGCTGGATAGCGCGGAATTTCCGCCTTGCGTGAAGGAACGCGCCACCTTCATGGCGGATTTTGCCTTCGACCGCCTGCACGAGCATCCGTACACGAAATCATCACCCCAGACCCACAGCCACTTCAGGCCAACGCCCTTGCATTACCCTGCGTGGGGTGCGGCCGCATTGCCGTTTCGCTGGATGATGAAACCCGAGGTGTTCGGCGATCAGAAGCAGACAAAAGGTCTGATCGAGGAATATCCCCTCGATGCGGTTGATCCAGGCTTCGAACCCGATCTTCCTTTCACCACGCATTGGGTGCAAGATCACCGCAACCATCGCGCCCTGCTTGAATGCTTCTGGAATCACGTCAAACCCCAAGAGTCACTCGTCTTCTTCTATGCCAAACAAGTGCCGCTGGTGGAAGATACCGGTCGTCGTGTGCTGATCGGTGCAGGCCGCGTGCAGCAGATCCATGGTTTGACGGAATATGACTACGATGGCTCGCCGGAAGGCAAGATACGTAGCCTGATCTGGGAGCGCATGGTGGTTCACTCCATTCGCCCGGATTTCAAGGACGGTTTTCTGCTGCCCTATCGGGAAGGCCTTGAGAAGAGTGACGATGGCCGTAACTTCGACCCGGCGGAAATCGTCGCCTTTGCACCGGAGGACCGATTCACGGAATTTTCCTATGCCACTGAGCATGTTGGCAACGATGCTGCGATCAGCGCGTTGCTGTCCTGTCGCGCGGCCCTGCTGCGAGCAGGTGAATTATTCGATTATCCTACCAGCCGGCAGGAGCGATGGATCGACAAGGAACTGGGCCGTCTGTGGCGCAAGCGTGGACCATTCCCCGGGCTTGGTGCGGTATTCACGGCCACGGGCGTACCCATGGGACACTTCATCGCCCAGGCGTTGGTCGACACGGTTGGTGAAGAAGCGGATCCGTGGCCGGCCTGGTTCAGGGCATTGGAAGACCCCGCGGCAATGCTTCCAGCGGATCTCGTTCGCCATCTGGACGACACCATCGCCAAATCCTGGTTGAATCTGTCACAGGAGCGCCGGGCTTTTCTACAACTCCTCAGCCGCATTGACCTGACAGCAGATCAGGCAGGCGTGCTGGCTGTTCCCGAGGAACGGAGCAAAAGCGGTATCGATCTGCCGGACAGCGTTTTCCTGGAAAATCCCTATTTGATCTACGAAACGAGCCGGCT
Source organism: Devosia sp. (assembly GCA_011322005.1). GTDB lineage: Bacteria > Pseudomonadota > Alphaproteobacteria > Rhizobiales > Devosiaceae > DROE01. Next base: position 9,806 of record DROE01000192.1, on the reverse strand, counting down.
AACGACGGTTCCCGTTTCCCTAGATGCGGTGGATCGCGGCCTGTTTCCGACGGCGTTCATTCGGGATAGATATCCCATTCCCGCCCCTACCCAGGTAAAGACTGCGGTAGATACCCGGCGGCTGCGGGCGCTCTGTATTCGTGAGCTGGAAACAGCAGCCTTGAATGGCGATACGCTGCGTCTCCGGAAAGACATCATCACAGCGCTGCGCCACCGTGAGACGGAGGGTCACGAGCCGAGCACCCAAGTCACCGCCGACCTGCTCGCGGTCGCCGAAAACGAGCAGTTCTGCGGCGAGATCCGTGTCGTACAGATTGCGGACGGCCGTCCTGCCTATCAGCTGGAACGCCTTGGGAAGGTTGGAGATCTGATTCGCCACACGGTCGAGAAGCGCATCCAGGGTAAACGTCACAAGCTTGATCAAAATTGGCGCAAGGTGCTGGATCAGTATCTCCCGGCATTGCCAACTGATCCAGAAGAACGGGAAAAGGAACAGCGCGCCCGTGAGGAAAAGAGCGCGGCTCTTGCCGAGCTGGCCGCCGCACGCCTCAGTGTGCTAATCGGACCAGCGGGGACCGGCAAGACCACGCTGCTTTCCGTGCTCTGCCAGCAAACGGAAATCCAGGAAGGCGGTATTCTGCTGCTGGCACCCACGGGCAAGGCCCGGGTGCGTATGGAAGATGTGGCGCGACAGGCCAATGTCACCAACTACAGCGCCTTTACGCTGGCCCAGTTTCTCAATGCCTCCGGGCGCTACGATGGGTCCACCCAAAGTTATCGCTTGACCGGCAAGCCCGGAGAAAAACGGGCCCGCACGGTCATCGTCGATGAATGCTCCATGCTCACCGAGGAGATGATGGCCGCACTATTGGAAGCGCTCAGCGGCGTGCATCGTCTGATCTTCGTCGGTGATCACCGACAGCTCCCGCCCATTGGCGCAGGCCGGCCCTTTGCCGACATCATCGCCCGGCTCAAACCCGATGACATCGAAAGTCGCTTCCCACGGGTCGCGCCGGGCTATGCCGAACTGACCATCCCCCGCCGGCAAGGCGCAGGAGAACGGGACGACCTCCAGCTTGCCGCCTGGTTCGGCGGCACAGCCACCGCGCCGGGTGAGGACCAGGTATTCGAAATACTGGCGGGCAAGCGCAGCAGTGACACTGTGCGTTTCATTCAATGGGAAACGGTCGACGAGCTGGAACAGCAGATACCCAAGGTGCTTGCCGAAACACTGGGATTCGATTCAAAGGAAGAGGAATGGCAGGCGTTTGCGAAAAGCCTGGGGGCGCAACTCGATAATCGTGGATCAGCCTGGTTCAATGCAAATTCAGAGAAGTATCCAGACTCCAGAGTCGAGCCGGATCACTGGCAGATTCTGAGTCCGGTGCGCCAGAAGCCCTGGGGCGTTGAGCCCATAAATCGGTTGATACACTGCCGATACAAAACGGCGCAAATCGAACGGGCGCGGAATCCCGGCCGTTATCGGAGTATCCCCAAACCCATGGGGGACCAGCAAATTATTTATGGCGACAAGGTAATCAACAACCGTAACTGGTCGGTATACAAAAAACGCATCTATCCTGTGCCGGCTCAGAACGGCTATGTTGCCAATGGTGAAATAGGCATGGTTGTCGGGCACCGCAAAACCAGGGCACGAAGCTGGACACCCAAAAACCTGGAAGTCGAGTTTTCCACCCAGCGTGGATTGATATTCACCTTTTATCCAGGTGATTTCAGCGAGGAAGGCGAAGCAAGTCTCGAACTCGCCTACGCCCTGACTGTACACAAGGCCCAGGGCAGCGAATTCGACATCGTGTTTCTCATCCTGCCACGCTCGCCGCTGATGCTGAGCCGCGAGCTGCTTTACACCGCCCTGACCCGACAGAAGGAAAAGATCGTGGTCATGCACCAGGGCTCTGCCACGGAACTTCAACGGCTCAGCTCCGAACGCTACTCTGCCACTGCTGCGCGCCTGACCAACCTGTTTGGTCCGCCAAGCCCCATCGAGGTGGGTGACCGTTTCCTGGAGGAAGGACTGATACACGTCACCAGCCGCGGCGAAGCGGTCCGCTCCAAGTCCGAGGTCATTATCGCTAACCTACTGCATGCCAAAGGTATCGACTACCACTATGAACACCCACTGGAACTTGGCGGTGTCACCAAATACCCGGATTTCACCATCGAGGATGACGATGCCGGTATTACCTATTACTGGGAACACTGCGGCATGCTCCACGACCCGGCTTACCGTCGGCGCTGGGAGCAGAAACAGGCGTGGTATCACGAGCAGGGAATTGATCTTCTGGATGAAGGCGGAGGACCGAACGGGACATTGATTGTCACACGTGATCACGCGGATGGCGGCATCAGTTCACCGGAGATTGCCTCGCTAATCGAAAACGTGTTTCAGGTGTGACATGGATCTGCATGCGCTCATCAGCAAGCTGAATGATGCGACCATCGGTGCCTACGAACAACGGCCCGGCATGATCGAGGAACATTATGGTATCGAGCAGACTGTGCTTGCGGGTGGTTATGGTTATCGGCAAATCCTTGAACTGGTGCAGAACGGGGCAGATGCCATTCTCGAAGGCCATGAGAACGGGCATGCAGATCCTGATGGCAACCTGATCCAGGTGCAGGTTCGTGATTCATATCTCTATGTAGCGAATACCGGCGCGGCGCTGGATGCTAAGGGCGTTGATGCCCTGTTGAGTTCCCATCGTTCACCCAAGCGAGGCAACCAGATCGGGCGGTTTGGGCTGGGGTTCAAGTCACTACTCCGCTTTGGCGGTACGATCGACCTATTCACGAAACAATCGGGCGCCATGCGCTTTGATCCCGGGCGGTGTCGACAGGAGTTACAGGGGCGATTCAACGCAACCGAGGCGCCCGGACTCCGGCTGGCCTGGCCATTGGATGAAAGTGAGCGGCATCGTGATGGCAATCTGGAAGAATTGGCGTGGGCCGAAACCATCGTGCGCGTTGAGCTCCCTGCCGGGGATATGCGAGCCCACTTGTTGACGGAGATTCGGGAGTTTCCCGCCGAGTTCCTGTTGTTTTTCCCGTTGCCAACCATTCTGACACTGGACGACGGCGGCACATCGCCACGGGAGTTGCGCGTTGACGCCGTCGGTGATGAAAAAGTCCTTCACGATGGCAGCGAATTCTCACGCTGGCGGGTCACAACACGGGAGGTCAGAATCACTGACCCCGCCGCCCGTGGCGACGCCACGCACATTCATGCGCGCGAAACTGTCCCGCTGGCGTGGGCGATGCCTCTGGAAGGCAAGCGCGAAGAAGCCGGGCGATTCTGGGCCTTCTTTCCAACCCATACCCCAAGTTACCTGCCGGGCATCCTGAATGCGCCGTGGAAACTGAACAGTGACCGCAACGCCATTATAGGGGGTGAGTGGAATGCGGCGTTGATGCATGAGGCCGCAACACTGGTGGCATCGTCACTCGGCAGCTTGGCGACCGAGGATGACCCGGCACGCGCTTTGGATGCGTTCCCCCGCCAGATGGAGCGCAAGGACGAGGATGCGGCGCCTTTTGTGGAGGCCCTATGGTGTGAGTTGCAGAACATAAAGATTATCCCGGATGGCACGGGCCAGTTACGCATTGCCAGAGACTTCAACCGCCATCCGAGGGATAAGGTCGAGTTGGCCAAACACTGGCAGAAACTGGCGGATACGGAAGTTCTGAGCAGATTTGTTCATGCGTCCTGTCTGGAGCGGCAGCGGGTCAGCCGCCTGAATGCACTGGCAGAACGACTGGCGAGTGAAGAAGAGGAAACTTCATCGGGGGGATGTCTCCAGCGTTCCAATGCTGCTGACTGGTTTGCAGCCGTGGCCTCCACACAGACGGAGAGGGCAGTGCAGGTGCTGGAACTGGCGGAAGCCTTCGAGAATGACTGCAAGCCAGTCGAATGGAGCTGCGTCCATCCCGAGTTGGAGATTATTCCAGCGCAAGGCGGCAAGCTGGTGACGGCAAACCGGGCGGTCTTTGCGCCGGCAGAGGTGAACATCCCAGGACGCGAGGTCGTTGCCACCAGCCTTTCCGAAGTACCTGAGGCCCGGCGTATCCTCGCCAATGTGATGAAGGTGAAGGAACTCGACGACAAGGTCTGGTCGGACGTGCTGCGTGAGGCATTGAATGTTCCCCGTTATCCAACCGAGGCATGGAGCCATGGCTGGGCTGTCTTCTGGCGACGGCTCTGCTCTGCTCCTGAATCCGTCCGCAAGCAGTTCGCAAGCCTGCACCGCAATCAAATCCATGTGCGGCGACGTGACGGGGAATGGGTGAATGTGGATTCGGTACTGCTTCCCGGCGCTCTCGTTGATGCAGATGACAGCTCATCGAACCGGAATATTCTGATTGATCTGGAAGTTCACGGCCACGATGAAGAACTGCTGGAAGCGCTGGGTGTTTGCGAATTTCCTGAAGGGACGGACGGGCCGGGGAAATACGATGAAATTGTTGGAGGGGGCGGTGTCCTCCAGCGGTGGTTATCGCAAGTCCGCCGGATCTATCAGGGTACGCTTGATACGAATCAGAATCCGCAGGAGTGGTACCTCAAGCCGCTTCGTATCAGTCTGCCCAGCGGCTGGCGGCTGTTGTCCAGTTTATCGGGCGCCGCAAATGCGCGGCTCACGAAACGATTTCTGGGGCGCATCGAGGAGGGTGAATTCCGCGCACCGTTGACGTTTGGCCACACAACGCGATCCGATGTCTATCCAAAGATCGATGTGTCGCACCCCCTGGGCTGGCTGCTGTTGGCACATGGCAGTAAGCAGATCGGTCAACAAGCCATACCGCTGGCCGCTGTCGTTTCCCGCTACCATGAACAGGCATTCTCCCATCTTTCCGATTGGGACCAACTGTTACCGGTTCTGGAGCATCTGGAGGGAGTCGATACCCAGGTTCGGCCAGAACCGTCGGCCATAAGGCAGCTCTGGCGGGCGCTTATCGAGGCCCTTGCCACGGCAGACGCCATCGCTGAAGACAGCCTCGAATCCCTCTGGACCGGCGCGGCTAGGGATGGTGTCGTGCCGGATACGCTGCCGTCGGCGGCGGGTGATATCCCCTTGGCCGAGGTCTACGTGACGGGATCGCCGGACCTGGCCCGCCGAGCGCGTTCCTCCGGCCGGATCGTGGTCACCCTCGATGAAACGGCACTGGAACTTTGGCTGGAACATGGAGCTCGCAACCTCGCGGATCTGGTCAAGCCGGATTGGTCAGACCGGTCCGGTCCGGCCGATCTGCTGACGTCCGTCCTGCCGGAGCTTGGAGATGTGCTGAAACCGGGTCTTGTGGTAACGGCACGCTGTCAGCCGGTCACGGAATTGGCGCTTAAGGTAGACAACCAGTCCACCCCGGTACCCTGCCTGATGTGGGACAACGCCTTGTTGCTGGACATGGCGCAGCTCTCCCGTTTGTCACGCGTGGATCGGCTTCGCGTCCTGTTGAGCGAGGTAGCTGCCGCCGGTTGGCTGAACTGTACGCAGGAGGAGGCATTGCAGCATCTCGGTGATGCCCGTGTCGACGAGTTGCGCGCAGCAGTCGCTGGCGAACCCACCCTGGCCGCGCGTCTGCTGCGCGCCGTCGGTGAGCGCCGCGAGCCGTTGCAGGAGGCATTGGGGGAGGTTGGCGACATGGACTTTGTCGAGCAATGTACGCCCCTGAAACTGGCGGAACTGACACTAGCACAGCTCGGCCCCGCCACGCTCGCCTCGCTGAAAGAGACACTGGAACAAGAAGGCCTGAAACCACCGCTGCGATGGAATACCGCACAGGCCCGCGCCTTCGTCGCGGCCCTCGGGCTCCCGGAAGAATACGCGGCATCGCCAGCCAACCGGCGACAGGCGGAGGAAACCATCAGTGGTCCCATCGAATTGCCGCCCCTGCATGATTTTCAGCAGGAAGTCTTCGAGGGCATCCGCACCCTGCTCGCCAGCGGCGCTACGCGGCGGCGCGCGGTGGTGAGTCTGCCCACTGGCGGCGGTAAGACGCGGGTAACGGTCGAATCGGCGGTGCGTCTGGTGCTTGCGCCCGAATCGGATCACCGCAGTGTTGTCTGGATTGCCCAGACGGACGAACTCTGCGAGCAGGCGGTGCAGGCCTTTCGCCAGGTCTGGGTCAATCTCGGTGCCCGGGGCACCGATCTGCGTATCGTTCGTCTCTGGGGCGGCAATCCGAACCCGGCTCCTCATGAGCCAGACCGGCCACTGGCGGTGGTCGCCTCGATACAGACGCTAAATAGCCGCATGGGGTCGGAGGAACTGGCCTGGCTGCAAACACCCGGACTGGTGGTGGTCGACGAATGCCATCACGCCATCACGCGCAGTTATACCAATCTGCTGCGCTGGCTCGATGCCCAGGCTCCTCGGCCCGGTGCACCGGAAAAGGATGAGCCGCCGATCCTCGGACTCAGCGCCACGCCGTTTCGCACGGACGACGACGAGAGTCAGCGGCTGGCGAAACGCTTCGACAGCCGCTGGTTTCCGCAGGATCAGCAGCGCTTGCACACGCGCTTGCTCGAACAGGGCGTGCTCGCGCACGCCGACTATGAGGCCCTTGAATCGGGCGCCGCCCTCTCGGACGAGGAACTGGCGCGGCTGTCGGATCTGCCGGATGCTTGGGAGGGGCTCGATTTCGAGAACCTGCTCGAAGCGATCAACCAGCGCCTTGCCGGGGATGCGCAGCGCAATCAGCGGCTTATAGAATTCATTGAGCAGTGCGACGAACAGTCCATCCTGTTCTTCACCAACTCCGTGCGGCACGCTGAGGAGATGGCCGCCCGCCTGAACCTGGCCGGCATCCCGGCCGCCGCGGTCAGCGGTAGTACGCCGACCGTGGCGCGCCGTTATTTTCTCGATCGCTTCCAGCGTGGGGAGATCCGGGTACTGTGCAACCACAGTGTGCTGACCACCGGTTTCGATGCGCCGAAGACCGACATGGTGCTGGTTGCCCGGCAGGTGTTCAGCCCCGTGCGCTACATGCAGATGGTGGGCCGCGGCCTGCGTGGAGAGAAGAACGGCGGCACGCTCCGCTGCCGGATCGTCACTGTCATGGATAACCTCGGCCGTTTCCAGAACCGGCATCCCTACCATTACTGCCGGCGGTATTTCAGTGAACAAAGCGTATTGGCGGAGGCATTGTAGAACACCATGAAATACCCGCGTTATCCAAGTTACAAACCCAGCGGCGTCGAATGGCTCGGCGAGGTGCCAACGCATTGGGATGTAAAGCGCGGCCGGTTTGCTATTCGCGTGAACCCGTCTCCTGAGAAACTACATGAGTTAGCCGAGAGCGATGAGGTCTCGTTTGTGCCGATGGAGGCCGTAGGAGAATACGGCGGATTGGATCTTGAGCGTACAAAACCCATTTTTGAGATCGGGTCAGGTTATACAGAATTTGAAGATGGTGATGTTGTCGTCGCGAAGATTACCCCTTGTTTCGAAAACGGGAAGGGCGCATTGGCGGAGAAACTCGCCAATGGCGTGGCATTCGGGACAACTGAACTTCATGTTTTGCGAACCAAGGAAGTACTGGATGAGCGCTATCTTTTCTATCTGACAATATCTCATCCATACCGGAAGTTGGGTGAAGCGGAAATGTATGGTGCGGGTGGCCAGAAACGCGTGCCGCCGGAATTCACGAAGAATCTTCGGATTCCGCTTCCAGAGCTTGGTGAGCAGCAAACCATTGCCAATTTCCTCGATGCCCAAACCACAAGAATCGACACCCTGATCGAAAAGAAACACAGGTTGATCGAAAAACTGAAGGAAAAGCGCGCCGCGCTCATTACGCGCACCGTCACCCGCGGCCTGCCCCCCGAAGCCGCTGCCGCCGCGGGCCTCGATCCCAACCCGAAACTGAAACCCTCCGGCATTGACTGGCTGGGTGATGTACCGGAGCATTGGGATGTGCTTCCCTTTACTAAGTATCTGATAGATAAGTCAGACTACCGCGGCGCCACACCTGAAAAGGTGCCAGATGGAATTTTCTTGGTTACTGCAAAGAATGTCCGTATGGGTTACATCGACTACGAAACGTCCCAAGAGTACGTTCGTGAGGAAGATTACAAACTCATTATGCGGCGAGGGCTACCAAAAATAGGTGATATTCTTTTTACAACAGAAGCGCCTCTTGGGAATATTGCTCTTGTTGATAGAGAAGGCGTTGCTCTGGCTCAGCGGATCATTAGATTCAGGTTGAACCCAGATCGGTTTAATCCGCAATTTGTCCTTTTTGCTATGATGGCAGATGCATTTCAGTCTCAATTGATGAGTCTCTCAACAGGATCTACTGCTGAAGGTATCAAAGCAAGTAAATTGCCTATCCTAAGAATAATTGCGCCTCCACTGCCAGAACAAAATATTATCGTTCGTTATATTTCTGAAGAATTGCGAAGAATCGATGCCGCTCTTGACCCAGCAAAAGACGCTATCGACAAATTACAAGAGTACCGGTCTGCTTTAATTACCGCCGCAGTTACTGGAAAAATTGATGTACGGGGGCTAGCGGCATGAGCGCCGAATTCACAGTCGATAATCTCAAGGATTTTCTGGATACCATTCGTAAAGAGCTCCCGGCTAAACGCTGCTATTTCCGTGGGCAAAGCAAGCTGATTGACGCCGGCTATGAGCTGCGCCCTTCCATCGGCCGTTACGAGGAAGTGCAACGACTCGGATTCTATGAGCGCGACAAGCTGGAGCGCCACTGCCTGGATACCTTTGAGAACCACTTGATGACCTATGTCACCCATTTGCCGCGCAATGATTGGGAGACCCTGGCCATCGCACAACATCATGGCTTGCCGACACGCTTCATGGACTGGACCACCAATCCACTGGTTGCACTCTATTTTGCTGTGCGGAATTCCAAAAGGGACAAAAATGGTGATTCACTCGATAGCGCGGTCTATGTGCTTATCAGTGAGCCAAAACGCTATGTGGACTTGAAGCGAAATCAGAGTTCCGTTGTGCGACCGATACCGGATTTGGTTACCGAGCGTCCTGTAGAAGAGGATGCCTATGAGGATTATGGGCTTGACGAAGAAGACGAACATGAAATGGATTCGGTGCTGGAAGAGGCCGGGGTAAGTGTTGAGACAGGAGAAGAAGCAGGAGAACAGAAGGATGTTCCTTCTCCATTTGATATAACAGAAAACATCATCTACGACCCGCCGCATGTTTCGCCGCGCATCAGGGCGCAGGACGGGGTATTGTTGGCCTGTCACCAGCCGCTGCAACCGCTGGAGGAACGCGATTATCTTGAGATCGTGGTCAAGCACGAGTCTCATGACGATATTCGTCAGCAACTGGATCAATACGGGGTCTTTGACAAACAGTTGTTTCCCGATCTGGATGGTATCGCCAAGTGGTTGAAATACCGGGTGTTTGAGATTGGCGGAGCATTGTAGAATGGATAGGGAAACCGTCGAACCAAGGTGCATCGCATGAACCGGGTCAGTGTCAAACCGGAAATGTTGCACTGGGCGCGCGAGCGAGCCGGTGTGCCGGTCGATGCCCTGTTACGCCGTTTCCCCAGGTTCCAGCAATGGGAAACCGGCGAGGTCAAGCCGACACTCAAGCAGTTGGAGCGATTTGCCAGGGCAACCTATATTCCCGTCGGCTATCTGTTCCTCGATGAACCCCCGGTCGAGGAGGTTCCGTTGGAGAATTACTATCTCGTTGCTCACGCGCAGGCCGCCGGGCATACGGTGGTGACTGACGAAGTGCCTTCCGCGTCGGTCAAAAAGATCAAGATTCCGGATGCGTGCATCGGCCTTGGCATCAAGT
>DROE01000191.1 GCA_011322005.1 Devosia sp. | reverse complement strand
CCCTGCAACACCATGATGCAACCTATACTATCCAGTCACACCGTCGCAGCCACGATGTTGCCTATGCCACGGCGCGCAGCGATCTTCTCTCCCTCACAAAACAGGGCCTGCTTGAACAATATAAAGCCGGCCGTGCCATGCGTTTCCGCCCAGTCGTGGATCTGGAGGAGTGGCTGAGCGGGAGTTGATCCTGTGGGTGATGGCCTGCTGTACCTGAAAATAGATCAAACCCAACGCGAACGATACATTTAATGTATTGCAAAGTTAAGCTGGCCTACCGTTCCTGCCAACAAATCAAACCCAACTCCTCAAGCCGGATCGCCATCGCCTCTATGGAAACATGGAACTGATTGGCCAGCGAGTCGAAATGGCGACCACTAAACGTCTGTATGGACGCGAGGACCCTTGCCAGACCCCTTAGTGAGGTACACTTCTCGTCGACATTCACACCACCGGTTTCCAGAAAAAACCGCGCCGTGTCGTCCAGAACGAACTTCTTCGTACCAAAGATCTTGCCAAACCTGCTCCTGACGAGATTTTCCGGCATCAGGTAACAAGACGCGAACTGATCAGCTTCCACCTCGGTTTTAGACCGAGGAGCGTTCGATGAACCATCCAGCGGGCGATCGCGGTGGAGGCCGGTTTGTTCATGCATAAGCGCATGACCCAGTTCGTGGGCGGCAGTGAATCGCCGCGTAACAAAGGGCAACTGTCTGGAGAGGCGTACTGTATTCCGGTCGCGATCAATAATACCAGCCACTTCAAACTGTTCCCCCTCGAACACAAACTGCCCAAGCGTTTCTTCCATAAAAAAATCGAACCCTATGCTGCGAATCGCAATTTCAGGATCAAGCATGGCTACCGGATCCTCAGGCACGCCATCGGGCCATATTGCCTCGCGATCTCGCCAAATTGCTTCCTGGAGGCGTCGCGCCGCTTCCGCGGGCTTCCCACGGAGGCCTCGCAGTGATTGCTTAATAGTTTCAGCAATATCAACACGTTTCGCAGGTTTAACTTCTAATGCTTCTTCGGTGTCAAAACCGCCACTACCGTTCTGATAGGCGTAGGGGTTCTCTAGCTCAAGGCGACTGGGTATGTGGTAGTTCTCTGCTTCGGCACGGGCCGGCAAGGCACTAAAACCACCCTCACCATCGAGGTGCGCATAGGGGTTGCCTAAAATTTGACGACTTTTCCGTATTGCTTCCATTGTTGCATCAGACATTGATCTTTCCTCATATCATCGCACGTGTAAATCGATGCGCTTTTTCTGCTCAACCCCAATCATAGTGAACCTTGAATTTGTTCAAGTGGCTCCAGGGCAGATAGCCCTCCTTTTGCATCCTGCCCACAACGATAGCCGGTGCAACACCGACTTCCTCTGCAAATGCCTCTATGTCCGCATAACTCCTACCCAAAAGTGGCAAGTGCTTGGCATACTGCGGAGGGATCAACAAATCACTGGCGAACCGGTTCGCCTGTTGCTCATGCTCGTCATCCAGTCCATTGGCTTCCAGAAACAGCAGTTTTTTACCGTGAAGCAAAATATGTCCCGCCTCGTGAAAAAATGCAAACCAGAGACAATCATTGCTCTTGTGCCGCAGGCTCAGCATGAGCAAGGCCTTTTCCGGAGACAGCCACCGGGTAGCCCCGCTGACCGGGCAACCTTTCGGTGCGGGCTCTAATACCACGGCTACCCCTGCACGGGCGCAAGTCGCGATCATTTTGGGCACAAACACCTTTGGATCCGTCTCGTTGGTAAGCGCCCTCAATTCGACCAACGCTTGCTTGAATGTGTCCTTGTCATATGGCTGGCAGACGATCTCGGATGCGACCCGTTCACCCTGTCGCAGCCAGGCAGATACAGCGGCGTCATTTCTCTTGAACTTTTCCGATGCCCTAAAAGCAGCAAGGGGTTCTGCATAGCGCCGCCGCCAGGCATCAACCGAACTGACCCCAAAGAATTGCAGACACTCGGCTACCTGTTGCCCCTTATTAGCGTATTTCCTGATCCAGTCAAACTTGATCATGTCAGCCAGCGGCAGTTGCTTCAGCCAACCGGCATATGCCTCAAGGCTTTCCAGTTCCTCCTGGCGGGCGATGGTTTCACGATACTGAGCTTCGCGCACCAGCCAGAAGCGGGCACTGCTGCCCAACACACGTTCCAGCTTGAGCGCCGTGTCTTCGGTGATCGCCGCCTTGCCGTTGATCAAAAGGCTGGCATGCTTGGTCGTGTAGCCACAGCGTTGGGCAAATTCCGTCTGGGTCCAGCCCTTCTCTTCCAGCAAATCGGCGATCGTATCACCGGGAGGGGAGACCCAGTCTGGCTGAAATACAGCAGTCTGTTCAGTCATGGTAGTCTCCTATGTAAACTATGATTATCTGCGTTACCTGCGCCCAGTCGATGCCGCCATCAGCAAAGCGGGGGACCGGGTTATGGTTGGGCTCAAATACCAGGCGCACGCCGCCGTGCAAATCCAGCGCAAACTGCCCCTTGCGATCACCCCTCAGTGGGTGTGGCCGGCCCGCAACCAGCTCATGCACATGGGCCGCCGCCTGCAAATCCGCCAGCCGGTTACGCAACTTGCGGGCACATGCTGGCCCCAGCCTTCTGACGGCAAGACGTTGTTGTTCGCAAAGCACACGAATATCGTCATCGGGGATATCAATTTCCAACTGGACTGACCTAAATGGTTTACCAAGTTGGTAAACAATATTATAATGCCTGTTGCCAACCTGTCAACTCTATAACTCTAATTTCATTGT
>DROE01000190.1 GCA_011322005.1 Devosia sp. | reverse complement strand
TGCACACAATCCAGTTCAAAGGCTACCCGAAATCATAAGAAATTGCTATAGAGACAAGAACAAACCTCTACTCCGAAAAGAAATATGGCCCATGGATTCCTCAAAAGTAACCGTTAAGCGCGCTGTCAATTTTAACCTGCGGCACCTGCGCGCCTTTCAGGAAATTGCCGCCTGCCAGAGCATCTCCCATGCCGCGGCCAGAATTCATCTAACGCAACCTGCAATAACCCAGGCCCTGGCCAAACTGGAGGCTCTGGCGGGGGCAAGGCTTTTTGACCGGCGGGGGCGCGGCATGTTTCTGAATGAGCCCGGAACCCTGTTTCTGCATCGGGTTGAGCGGGCGCTCTCTCTCATCGAAGAGGGCGCCCGGTCTGCCTTGCGCACTGCCACTAAGGGAAGGGCGCGGGGCTTTGCCCGGTTCGACCGGCTGGTAACCTCCGCCCAGTTGCGTGCGCTGTTGGCGGTTGTCGAAACCGGGAATTTTTCGCTCGCCGCGCGCTCGATAGGAATATCGCAACCCTCCCTGCACCGTACGGCCCGCGACCTTGAAAAGCTATCCGGCATAACCTTGTTCAACCGTGTCAGCCTTGGTATTGAAGTCACACCGTCAGCCCGGGCGCTGGCCCAGCATGCCCGGCTGGCATTTTCTGAGATCGACCAGGGTATCGACGAAATTCAGTCCTGGCGCGGATTTGACACGGGCCGGATTGTAGTGGGCACCATGCCGCTGGCCCGCACCATCATTTTACCCCAGGCAATCAATGCCCTGCTGAAAACCCGGCCCGATGTCGATGTCAGCATTATTGACGGACCATATGATGATTTGCTGCACGGTCTGCGTCACGGCGAAATTGACCTTCTGACCGGCGCGCTGCGCGATCCGCCACCCATTTCCGACGTGGTTCAGGAGCCTCTGTTCAGTGACCCGCTGGCAATTGTTGCCCGCACCGGGCATCCACTGAGCGCCAAAAAACATGTAACCCTTGATGACCTGGCCTCCTTCGCCTGGGCGGTTCCACGCGCCGGCACTCCAACCAGGGAGTTTTTTGCCGGCATGTTCCGGGCCGCCGACATGGCCGAACCCCGGCATGTCATTGAGGCAAGCTCCCTCGTCCTGATTCGCGGGCTGCTTTCCACCAGTGATCGGTTGACCATAATGTCCGCTCACCAGATGCACCATGAAGAAGAACAGGGGCTGCTCTGCCGTCTTGACTATGACATGAGCGCTACCTCGCGCGACATCGGGATAACCTTGCGCCGGAACTGGCGTCCAACAGCAACCCAAACCCTGTTTCTGGATCATTTGCGCAAAGCCTCATCCCGTGTTCAGCAGGGCGGCAAAACTTATTCGAAAAACGAATAGGATTGACCATCAACCTATTTTACCGGACCACCAGCGGATGGTAGTCCAATGGTCAAAACAACGATCGGACTTTTTGATCATGCAAGCTCGGCAAAGCAGTCTGCGCGTCGGTACACTGGGTTTTATCGGTTTTGGCGAAGCGGGCATGGCATTCGCTGCCGGACTGCTTGATGATGATTGCCACAAGGGCGCATGGGATGTTGTTGCCTTCGACATCAGGACGCACGAAAAGGGGAACCAGCGTCGCAAGAAACTGGCCGACTATGAGAACGCCGGAGTTGCAGCTGCGGAAAGCGCGCAAATCTGCGCATCAGAATCGCAAGCTGTTTTTTCCCTTGTCACAGCCGATCAGGCGCTGGATGCAGCACTTGACACCGCGCCTCGGATAAACAGAGGCAGCCTATATCTGGATTGTAATTCCTGCGCGCCGGACACCAAGAAAAAAGCCGCGGCACTCATCCAGGCCGCGGGCGGGCGCTACGTGGATGTTGCAATCATGGCTCCCGTCTACCCGGATCTGCACAAGACACCTGTCCTGATCAGCGGAGAACATGCACATGCTGCGCTGGAATTCATGACCTCTCTCGGCATGCAGGCCCGTCTGGTGTCCGGGGGAGTTGGCGCGGCGGCCGCCATCAAGCTGATCCGCTCCGTCATGATCAAGGGCCAGGAAGCATTGCTCGCAGAATGCCTTCTTGCCGGAACAAGGGCGGGAGTTGCCGACCTGGTTCTGGATTCGCTGGCTGCTACTTTTCCTGAAACAGACTGGAAGCAACGTTCGGATTATGCCTTGTCGCGCATGATGAAACACGGGCTTCGCCGCGCCGCCGAAATGGACGAGGCAACCTTGTGCCTGAATGGCTTGGGAGTGAACAACCCCATGGCGCAGGCGACAGCAATATGGCAGCGCGAGATTGGAGAGTTGCACCTCACACGAAATGAGTGTTCCGGCTTGTCCGGCACAGATAAGATTCTGGCGGCCATGCAGGCTCGCCGAAGCGAACGGAGAACCAGCCCATGAGAATTTGTGTCGCCGGAGCAGCAGGTGCCTTCGGCATGAAACATCTTGACGCCCTGAACAATATCGAAGGGGTTGAAGTCACTTCCGTGGTGGGACGCACACCCGGCACGATCAGAGACTTTGCCAAGAAGCGCGGCATTGGTCACGCCACCGCCAGCCTGGAAGAAAGCCTCGCCAGGGATGACGTTGATGCGGTCATTTTGTCGACCCCCACCCAGATGCACGCCGAACAGGCCATTGCCTGCATGCAGGCGGGAAAACACGTGCTGGTGGAAATTCCCATGGCTGACAATCTGGCGGACTCGGAGGAAATTGTGCGCGTGCAAAAGGAAACCGGCCTTGTTGCCATGGCCGGACATGTGCGCCGCTTCAATCCCTCCCACCAATGGGTACACAACAAGATTCGGGCCGGTGAATTGAAAATTCAACAGATGGATGTGCAGACCTATTTTTTCCGCCGCAAGAACATCAACGCTGCGGGAAAGGCGCGCAGTTGGACAGACCATCTGCTCTGGCACCATGCCTGCCACACCGTTGACCTTTTTCAATATCAGACCGGCGAAACAGCTTCCGAAGTGTTTGGCATGCAAGGGCCAGCCCACCCTGAGCTTGGCATCGCCATGGACATGAGCATCGGCATGAAGGTGCCCTCCGGAGCCCTTTGCACCCTCTCCCTTTCGTTCAATAATGAAGGACCGCTTGGCACCTTTTTTCGCTATATTTGCGACAATGGCACCTATATCGCCCGTTACGATGACCTTGTAGATGGCTATGAAAAACCCATAGATCTGTCCGGTGTTGCTGTTTCGAACAACGGAATTGAGTTGATCGATCGCGAATTCGTCTCGGCAATCAGGGAGGGCCGCGAGCCCAACGCCTCGGTAGCCCAGTGCCTCCCGGCAATGCAAACTCTTGACCGGATCGAACAAGGCATGAGTTGAGCCAATCGGCAGATCCCCCTCCGGGAGCAACTGTTCATTTTTTCGGTTGCCCGGCCTGAGAGTTGGGTAACAGACCATACCGGACACATGGCTGACACAATTGGCTCTGGCGCGGTCATCAGCGATGATACCCTGTCGGCAGCAAGACTGGCACTGCGCACCCAGAAGGGCATCGAGGATCGGACGATCCGCGCCACACCCCGCAACCTGCTGGTGCCGCCCGCCCTGGAAACCATCGCCGAGAAGTGGCTGGCGAGCGTGGCCGCGGCCAAGGCAGCGGATGTCAATCCATTCAGCGGCAGCCTGTCGCTGGTAGTGGAGCCAAGACTGTCGAGCGCCACGCGCTGGTATGTCACCGCTGATCCATCCGAGATCGAAGGGCTGGAATTTGCTTATCTTGCAGGCGGGGAAGGCCCGCAGGTGGAAAGCAAATCCGGCTGGGATGTGGACGGTGTCGAGATCAGGGTGATCCTTGATTATGGCGCTGGCTTCATCGACCACCGGGGCTGGTATGCCAATGCAGGTGCATAATGGCTGATCTGACCCAACTGACCGCATGGCGTGATGCGCTTTTGGAGGCCCGTTTCAAGGGCATCCGTACCGTCGAATATGACGGCAAGCGCGTCACCTATGCCACCGATGGCGAGATGGCCACCGCGCTTGCAGATCTTGATCGAAAGATCACCGAGGCCAGTGAGACGGGCCGCATCCAATCCTCGAAGGGACTGTAACCCATGAAAAACTACATCCAGGCCGGGAAGGTCATCACGGTAACGGCCCCCATGGCCGGCATCGCCTCGGGCGATGCGCTGGTCGTCGACAACATCTTTGGCGTGGCGGCTGCGGATGCAGCGGCTGGTGAAAATGTCGAAATCGGCACCCTTGGCGTATATGAACTGCCAAAACTGTCTTCCGCCGCATTCGATCAGGGCGATGGCGTTGCCTGGGACAGCAACACCGGCAAGGTGGTCGCGCCCGCCACCGGCATGTTTCCCATTGGCATCGTCATCGAAGCTGCCGACAATGGCACGGCCACGGTCAAGGTGCGGCTCGATGGGGTGGCGACGGCGGCGGCGTAATGGCCAGTACCAACTTCGCTCAATGACCCTGTATATTCACAATGCTTGCAATGCGAAGCGAACGTGGTCATGCCGACCTCCTCTTCGATGCTGAGAGGCTGCCCGTGGACAGCACGTCAAGGGTCGAGGCCTTCGGCGCGAGCTGCACTTCCGGGCCCGGAAAGACATGGCCGCAATCTTGGCATTCGCGCAGCGCTACCGGAAGGATGCTGCGGCATTCGGGGCAGATCCTGGTGGGCGGCGCGCCATTGCCCGAGCCCCCGGGGCGCCTGGGCCGTACGAGATCGATGGGGCCATGGCGTTGCACATTGCCCGCAAAATCCAGCACGAGGCAGTTTTCCTTTCCGGGGCTGAGCCGCGTGCCCCTTCCGGCCATCTGCACGTAAAGCCCGGGCGATTTGGCGGGCCGCAGCATGGCGATGAGATCGACGGCGGGGGCGTTGAAGCCGGTCGTCAGCACACCCATCGAGGCCAGCGCCCGGATCTCGCCCCGCTTGAAGGCGGCGATGATCCAGTCACGCTCGGGTTTGGACGTGTTGCCGAAGATCGTTTCACATGAGATGCCACGCCGGCGAAACTCTTCGGCGACATGGGAGGCGTGATCCACGCCTGCACAGAAGGCGAGCCAGGATTTCTGCGCCGCTCCCTGGGCGATGATCTCGGCCACGGCGGCGCGCGTGATGGTATCGTGATCGACGGCACGCTCAAGATCGCGGGCAATGAATTCGCCCCCGCGCGTGCCCACCCCGCTGACATCAAGCCTTGTCTCCGGCTGCCTGGAAACCAGCGGGCAGAGATAGCCCTGGTCGATCAGATCGCGCACCGACACCTCGAAAGCGATATCGGTGAACAGCGCATTCTCACCCTCATGCAGCATGCCGTTGCCGGTTCTGTATGGCGTTGCGGTCAGTCTGATCACCTTCAGCGCCGGGTTGATGGCCTGAAGATCGCCCAGGAAGCGGCGATACATGGTGTTCGAGCTGTTCGGGATCAGATGCGCCTCGTCGATCAGCACCAGATCGGGGATGAACAGATGAAAGGCACAGGCGCGGCGCTGGTCAGTGTCATCGAGGACGCGGTCGTGGCGCGCACAGTGCCAGCCATTGCGCGTGCAGGTCTCGGCCCAGATCAGCGGCTCCAGCCAGTCGACGCTGTCCACGACGACCGTGGAATAGTCGTGCTGCTCGTCCAGCAGTGCGTCGAGCGCCTCGGCCACCTCCCCATAGCTGGTCGCCAGCGGGAAATGCGGCACCTGGAGCCTGCCGAGCCCGTCCTCGGTGAGGATGAACACAGGCCCCTCCGAGGACGCGGCAAAGGTTGACTTGCCGATGCCGGCCACGCCGTGGATCAGGATGCGCGGCGGCTGAAGCGCGGTCGTGTTGCGCAGGGATGCAAGAGAGATGGCCATCAGCACACCTCCTCGTCGAGGGTCAGGCGGAATTTCGGCTTGCCGGTGCGCACGGTGCGGGCAGGCTCGAACCCCTTGCGCCAGGACTCCGGCAGCGCTGCATATTTGCGCTCGGACATCCTCAGCGTGGTATCGATGAACTCGGACGGGTCCTCGCCGGCTGCGGCGATGTTTTCCTTGATCCGGGCAAGCATCGTTTGGTCTCACGGTCGTGTGGAATCCCACCCGTGGGGAGCCCGACACGCCGCAAGCCCAATCGAGTGCGTTGCGCGCTGAGCTACGGTCTGCCGGGATCACAGTTACACCCGAGTTTCATCACCGCTCCGGACGCAACCGCCACTTTCATGATCGAGTCGTGACCATACAGACCGTCGATGACGGCCCCAGAATCAACCTGAGATGGGACGTGACCGCGGGAATCGACAATCTCATGTCCCGCTCGAAGGAGTGTAGTGTCTTTATTGAAGAGCGATGAGCGCGCCAAACCTATTAAGAAATATGAAGAACTTAGCGCCCTCTTGCTTCCACTATGCTTCCAAAACCGGCCCCGCCAGAGTGCAGCCAAAACGGTAGAACTCCAACTATTTGATATTTTGTGGAAAATTGGTTGCGGGGGCAGGATTTGAACCTGCGACCTTCAGGTTATGAGCCTGACGAGCTACCGGGCTGCTCCACCCCGCGCCAAAACGAACGCAAGAACCTTAGAATTCCTGCCCAAATAGTCTGCTTCACAAACCCGAAGCGTGGCCTATATAGGCTCATCATCTTGCCTTGTGAAGGCCCCAAGCATCTTCATCGCAATTTTTTTGCCCGCCGCGCGCGATCTATCGCTCTCCTTGCCTCTTTCAGGAGGTCAAACTAGTCTGAATGCCTTGTTTCAGAACAGATTTGCCATAGCACAAGGACTTTTGCACCGTGAAGCACAACCGATTGGGCCGAACCGACATCAAAGTCAGCGAGATCTGCCTGGGTACCATGACCTGGGGCCGCCAGAACACCGAGGCCGAGGGCCATGCACAGATGGATCACGCCCTGGCCATGGGTATCAATTTTCTGGACACTGCCGAAATCTACGCGGTGCCTCCCAATCGTGAAACCTACGGTAAAACCGAGGAGATTATCGGTTCATGGTTCAGGAAACACGGCCAGCGCGACAAGTGGATCGTCGCCAGCAAGATCAGTGGTGTCGGTGTGGACTGGATAAGAAACGGTGCCCCCATTACAGGGGCTGCAATCCGCGGCGCAATTGAGGGTTCTCTCAAGCGCATGCAGACCGATTATATCGATCTCTATCAGTTGCACTGGCCCAATCGCGGTCATTATCACTTCGAGCGTTCCTGGACCTATGATCCTTCCGGTCAGGATCGCGCGGCAACCGTTCCCAACATGCTTGAGGTGCTCACCGCTCTGAAAGAGATGGTGGATGAGGGAAAAATCCGCCATGTCGGCCTGTCCAACGAAAGCGCCTGGGGCACCATGCAATATTTGCGACTGGCCCAAGAACACGGGCTGCCACGCATGGCCTCCATACAGAACGAATATAACCTCCTGCGCCGCTATTACGACATGGATCTGGCTGAACTCACCCACTATGAGGACGTAGGCCTTTTGGCCTATTCGCCCCTTGCAGCGGGTGCCATCACCGGAAAATATCTCAACGGAGCCCTGCCAGAAGGCTCAAGGGGCGCCATTTCAGGCTCCGCGTACCGTTCAAACGAGCTGACTGAGCCGGCAATCCGCAAATATCTGGAACTGGCTGAAAACAACGGGCTCGACATTTCTCAAATGGCCATTGCCTTTTGCCTGACAAAACCGTTCATGACCTCCGTAATAATCGGGGCGACCAGCCTTGAGCAGTTGAGAACCGATATCGGTGCCGCTGATATCACGCTGAGTGGAGAGGTTCTGGAGGGGATCCAGTCCATATTCAAACAACATCCAAGGACGCTCTGACCACCCCGACGGCGCTCCGTGGGGGCCGGGCGCCAGGGATCATTGCTGACAAAGGCCCTGCTTGCCAGCACCTTCATGCGCGCTGCATTTTCCCCTTGCGTACAGCCACATCTACGGGTGAGTACTTCCCAGTTGCGCACCCGAAGCATCGTCCAGAGCCGGTTGGTTGCGCCGAGCAGGCAGAAGTCCGCTTTTGCAGCGCGGCTTGGCCGTGATGGAACATTTTTGAGTGTGATCGCTTCACGTCTTCGCATGAGGCCTGAACAGATAAACAGTTCCCGGCACCGCATGACAAGCAAAAGACATGACGCAGTGCCTATGGCGCTCGGGGCCGGGCGAAAGGGAGGGATACGTGCCGCTGGCACCAAAAACATCAGTGAGGCTGTGCACAAAACGCCGGACCTCTCAGATGCTGCTTGAGACAGGCTCAACCCTCTGGCTCACCCCCCGAAAAATTGCTGGTGGTCGCCAGATCACTCATGACCGGAAGATAGATCTCCTGCGCGACAGTCAGCAGCCGTCCCAGTTCACCAAGCGGGTCCCGGTGGTCGTCGGCACGGATGGAAAGCCAAGGATAATCCTGCTGGGAATGAATGACAAGAGCGGCTGACTGACGGCCTCTCTTGTCACCTCCAGCTTCATCGCCCGCTATCATTGCAGCGAGCAGTCGCTCGGCAAAACTCAGACCATGGGAAGCCAGATAAATTTTTTCCATTGCCTCCAGAACCCCGGGACCCGCCAACAGGTTTCCGGCAAAGGATGCGTCCGGGGATATCCTGTGGCCGCACCAGTCACGACACTTGTTTCCGGTAAACGCAGCAAAGCAGCCTCGCATGTCGAGCATATGCACCTGCCGCCAGTTGGCCTTATTGTCGCGTTTCTTGAAATCTTTGAGCACACGTTTGCCCTCTTCCCCGTTCTGCAACCGTACTATGCCCTCCACTCCCCACATGGGATTGACATAGGACTGGGTTGCGATGGCGGACTGTCCACGCACATATGGCACCATGGCGCCTACCGCAAAAAACCTGCTGGCAACGCCAATACCGATCTGACCGGTTTCCAGGTCTCTGGCGATTATCGAAAAGGTCATTCCCGCACTCCCTCTGTGCGCGGCCGGAATTTTTACCCGGCCCTGCAATGAAATACCGTCTCACAGTCGAACTCACAATGGCACTTGAAACCGAAAACCGGAGAATGAAAAGGCATCTATTCGCGCCAAACTTCAACGGGCTGCCTGGCAAGGTTTGCCCGTCAGGGAAACACGGCGCCAGAGTTGACGGCCTGGCCGGTGAAGTGGACCTTGCCAATGGGGCATTCTATGCGTTTTACCCTTCAAAAGAGGGCCTGTTGATGACGATAGCCACAGAACGCGATGCGCAACCAAAGATCAGATGGCGCCGGTTCACACCCTCCACCGCGCCACCGTAACCTTTGCGGTCACATTTGTTCTAACCACCGTTGCCGCGTCCCCGGCCCTGCAGTTCATCTGGTGATACTCGGGTTTTCTGTCGCCTGTTTGAGCGTCGCGCCAGCTAGTCAGATCCGTGCTTTATCCACCCTTGTCTTTGGCCTTGCCGCTTGTGGTGGCACCCGCCTGCTCCGATGCAATGCGCGCAAGCGCCTCAATTGCCAGTTCATAGCCCTGTGCGGCAGAGAGTTCGAACCACGCGATGGCGGTATCTATGTCTGCCGGGACGCCAAAACCGTTCTCATAAAGATAGCCCATATTGTTTTGCGCCACCGCCTGTCCGGCATCGGCGGCAATTTTTGTCCAATAGAGCGCCTCGCCATAGTCTTGCTCGACACCTTTCCCATCCATGTAAAGCAGACCCAGATTTATTTGCGCCCTGCTTTCGCCATTTTGTGCAGCCTCCGTATAAAGTTCGGCTGCGCGCGCAAAGCTCTGCTCCACACCGCGCCCGTCTTCATAAAGTATCGCCAGATTGTGCTGGGCCAGCGCCATGCCCTGGTCAGCGGCCTGCATATAAAACGAAGCCGCCATTTCGAAGTCCTGCTCGACGCCGAACCCCTCCTCATAAAGGTAACCCAGATTATTGAGGCCAAATACATTGCCCATGTCCGCGGCCCGAGTGTAATATTCCGCCGCTAGCTCATAATCGACAGGCACACCCAGCCCATCCTGATAGACTTTGCCCAGATTGACCATTCCAGCGGAACTGCCCTGCTCGACCGCCATTTCAAACCAGGCCCGGGCTGCCACATAGTCCCGGTCAACGCCGGTACCATTCTGATACATCAACCCAATATTTGATTGCGCCCGGGGCAGTCCCTGAACCGCGGCACGGCGATACCAGCGTGCAGCCTCCACCAGGTTGCGCTCAACCCCCTCGCCATACTCGAACGATATGGCGTAGCTGTTCTGGCCGACCGCATAGCCGCCCTCAGCCGCCAGACGAAGCAGTTGTGCGCCCCGCTCCTGGTCCTCTTCCACGCCGTCGGCGGTTATCAGCATATCGCCAAGCAAGGTCGCCGCCAGATAGTTACCCGCTGCCGCGGCCTCTTCGAACAGGGGCAGCGCCGCCCCGGTATCACCCTGTGCCCAATAGGCCCGGCCAAGCCAGGCTTTGGCCTGAATCGAATTGGGCTCAGCCCGCACCGCCTCCCGGCACAACCGGATAGCCCTTTCGGTGTTCATGTCACCCGTCATCCGGCCAATATCCTTGAAACCCGCCTCAAAAGGCTCCGCGGCCTGCGCCGCACAGGCGTCGAGCTCGGGCCCTGCAAGCGCTTTTGGAGACAGGCCCGACACAAGAACGAATCCGAGAACGAACGCCCCGGCTTTTCGAGCAATCATTTCTCTTCTTCCGCCAGACTGAGTTGCGTATTGCATGGGTCCCTCCTGCTGTCGCGATATCGCCACTTTATGCGCAACACCCCGATCCGCGCAAGCTCGTCACCCAGCGAAACAACCATCGAAGGCCGATGCTAACCGTGTTGTATTTTCAGCACCACAATTGTGCCAGCCATAAAGGTGGACACAGTATCTCCCTACCAGGGCAGAACCACCAACTCGGGCCATTGGGCCTTTGCTCTGGCCCCCTTTTTCTCATGGGCGACCTGATTGCCCAGCACATGGTTGGGCACAATCCGGAATGAAAAAATATCATCAAGTCCAAACGGTGCAACAATTTGCAAACTGTTGTCGGGCATAAGCCGTGCGCCCACCGCATGAGTCTTGCTGGCAAAGCGCAGAAGCATCTCTTCAGATGACCCAAGGGGCGCGAACTCAACCCCAAACTTTCGGGGTGCCCATAGATGCACCCGCGCCTGATTGCGAATTTCCACCGGCACCGGCAAACCGGCAAACAGGGAGGCACCACGCTGAATTATTTTGTCCTCGGCCTCATAACTGAGATCGCTGGCATCAAAATAGAACACATCGATATCCTTGACCCCGGCAAAGGGTTCCCGGCCGGTCAGATGGTTCCAGACATTGTTGTAGATTGCCCCTGAGACGAGCAGCCAGTCCGGAAGGTCAAAAGCCTGCAAATCCGCAAGCAATCCCATCAGAACGGGCTCTGACCGAATGATGTTTTCCAGAGCTGACTGCTGTTCTCCAGCCGTCAGGCCCGCATAGCGCAAGTGATCCATTTGCCCATGCTAAGCTGATTCTTTTAGGGGGCCGCACCTGGATAAATTCTTAGAGACTATCAGTGCCCCCATTCTCCGGCACTTTCCTTTATGAAAGTTCCGCTGTTCAACTCATCAACCGCCAGTTTCAGCTCGGCCCTTGTGTTCATGACGATCGGTCCGTGCCAGGCCACCGGTTCGCGCAGGGGCTTGCCCGAGATCAAAAGAAACCGCACCC
>DROE01000189.1 GCA_011322005.1 Devosia sp. | reverse complement strand
GGCCCGCTGCTATCACGCCCGCGCCTATGATCGCACCAAGGATAATTGCCTGTTCGTCTGTGAACAGGATCCTGACGGAATGAACCTGAGCACCCGCTCCGGCACTCCCTTTCTCGCCATAAACGGCATCCAGACCCTCTCCCACGCCTGCCTCAAGCTCTCCCGCGAGATTTCCGCCCTGCAACAGATGGGTGTCGGTGCGTTTCGCCTTTCTCCCCATTCAACCGATATGGTGGCCGTTGCAGACTGTTACCGCCGGTTGCTCGACGGCGAAATCAGCGCTGATGAAGCCGACACCATGCTCGAAAAGCTCAATCTGCCCCAGCCCATGGCCAACGGCTTCTTTCACCGCCAGCCGGGCTATAAAAGGGTCGCCGGTTCTCTGCTGGAAGCCTGAAACAAAAAAACCGGAGGGCAACTGCCCCCCGGCCTCAAATTCAAGACGACCAGGTTGTTGCCTACATGGCGTCCGGCATGGAGCCGGTAAATAGATAATCGCCGCCCGGGGCGGCGGAATGGCAGGCAATGCAGCCCACATCCATGCCCTTGGCAACTTTGCCTGCCAGCGCCACGCCGGCCGGGTTTTTATCCAGAGAACCGTCGGGCAGGTACTTTACCCAGAACCAGTTCTGGTTGTCCTCGTCATAGCCCTCCTCACGCTGGAACATCACGGTAATCGCACCCAGAAAGGCGTCCGGGTCGTTGTAAATGTCCTCGGGGTCGGTTCCCGGAGGGCCATAATTGCGCTTCACTGAAATAAAACCCTCACGCCCCCCAACCTCAACCTTTGTGTAAAAAGTCTCGAGCAGCATTCCATGAGGATCGTTGCCGATGCTCAGGGCGGCACGAATCTGGTTTGGACCGGCAAGGTCCGCATTCTCCATTGCAGCCCAGAGTTCACTGGCAAAGCTCACGTCCTCCTCGCCTCCAAACGGAGCCATTTGTGAATAGGCCGCCGAAGCGCCCAGGGCCGCAACTGCCACTGCCGCCAGAGCGGTCGTCAGTTTCTTCGTAAACTTAAGTGTCAAAACAAATCCTCCCATGTCACATGACCGGTGACAGACTGGCCGTTTCGCAGTCCCGTGACCAAACACATTCGATAAAATCGACGTGAAGGCAGAACCATCGGGCAGCCGCCGGCAGGTGAATAGAAATAAGTTTACTGGACGCAGAGAAAGATTTGCGTATTTTTCTTTTGCGGGTGCGGTTTCCACTCATGCATGTCTTCCAGAAGGCGGGCACCCGGCTTGGGTCTTCAAGGCGTGCAAAGATCAACATGACAGCGCCTGGCGCGCCCTGTTCGCCCGCGCCCTTCGCCGTCCAATTCAGGAAAAAGAGTTTTGTTATGGATAAAAAATCACTCGGTCTTCGCCTAAGCCTCCCCGCCGTCCTCTTCGTTGCTGCCTTGTTTGGTTCCGCTGCTCCCGCCTCCGCCCAGATTGTTCTGGATCAGGGCGACGCGTCCGCGGGGGAGCAGGCCTTCCGCTCCTGCGCTGGTTGCCACAAATTGGGTGACGGCGCCAGAAACGCAGGGGGGCCTGTACTCAACGACCTGTTCGGTCGCGTGGCGGGCACCTATGAAGGATTTCGCTACGGCGATGACCTGATCGCCGCCGGTGCTGCGGGGCTGGTCTGGGATGCTCAAACCATTACCGGATTTATCCAGGATCCTAGCGGTTTTCTGAAAGCCTATCTTGATGATACCGGGGCGCGCAGCAAGATGCCGGTGAAGGTAAGCAACGAAGACGACCGCTGGAATCTCGCCGCCTACCTGGCGACCTTTTCAACACCACCGGCTCAGTAGACACCGACAACCCAATCGGCCGGATGCAACCGCCCCCCATCCATTCTATGTGAATTTGCGGAACAGGCGCGTCCGGTCGAACAACCCGTCAAGAGATTTTATACGCTCTTTGGTATCTTCCCAGTTGCGCTCCTGAACCCCCGCAATAATCGCCTCCAGCAACAGCATCGTAACCACCGAACTGTCCCAGGCCGAAGGTGCTTCAATGCGGCTGTTGAACTTTTGCGCCGACAGCTTTGAAATTGGCGAGCCCCATTGGTCGGTAAAAAGCACGATATTGACGCCCCGTTCCTTCGTCATCTCCGCCAGGCGCAGCAGGTCGTTTTCATAGCGTCTGACGTCAAAAATTACCACAATATCGCCCGCACTCATATCCAGAATATAGTGGGGCCAGGCGTTGGAGTTCGACGTCATATAGGTCACCCCCGAGCGGATGACCTGCAGGTGTGTGAAAAAATAGTCCGCCAGCGAGCGCGTAATGCGCCCTCCCACAATATTGACCGCCCGCTGCGTATCCGCCAGCAGGTCACAGGTGGCATCGAACCGGTCCGGGTCCACCTGGGCGAATGTACCCCGTACATTCTGCGACACCGCATCGGCAAACCTGTTGAGCACATGGGTGTCGGGCGCATTTTCCGCCCAGCGTTCGCGCCGGTCGACGGGGCTGGAGATTTTTTCCCCCAACTCGTCGCGCAGGGCCTGCTGAAACTGGGGAAACCCCTCATACCCCAGCTTGTGTACCATGCGCGCAACGGTCGGAGTGGAGACCCGGGCCCTTTTGGCCAGCGAAGTGATACTGCCCAGACCCGAGACGGGATAGTTGTCCAGAATCTGGCTTACCAGTTGTTTTTCCGCCCGGGTGAATTCATCAAGCCGGGCTTGGATGCTTTCTATTATCGTTTTCAATAGGTTATCGCCTTGGCCTCGTTACTGCACCGACAGGGATAGCAGAAAAAGCCCGAACTGAAAAATTTCGATGTGATTATATATTGACACAAGCATCAGACCTGAACAATTATTTTCAAATGCAAGGCAGGATCGCAACCAAACCCGCTGACTTTCCCTCTCTTCTGACCGCGGAAGAAAAGCCGGTTGTCGAGATTGTCAATGCCGACGGAAGCGCGCCGATCGTTCTGGTTTGCGAGCACGCTTCAAACAACATTCCGCTTTATTTCGACAATCTGGGGTTAAGCGAAGCCGAGCGCCAAAGCCATATCGCCTGGGACCCCGGAGCAAGAACCCTTGCCGTTGCGCTGAGTCGTGCGCTTGATGCCCCCCTTGTCTGTTCGCGCATTTCGCGGCTGGTCTTTGACTGCAACCGCCCCGCAAACTCCCCCACTGCCATGCCCCAGAAAAGCGAGCACACTCCGGTTCCGGGTAATCTCGCCCTTTCCCCCGCTCAGACCGAAGCGCGCATCGAGCAGGTCTACCAGCCCTTCCTCTATGCCTTGGGTGAGGTTGTCGCCCGCCAGCGCAAGCTGCACAAAACCCCCGCACTGATAACGGTTCACAGTTTCACCCCGGTGTTTTTTGGCGTGGAGCGCAAGGTGCAAATCGGCCTGTTGCACTCAAGGGACGCAACCCTTGCCCGCGCCATGCTGGAGGCTGCCGATGGCCAGAGCGACCTGCGCATTGAACTCAACCAGCCCTATGGCCCCGAGGATGGCGTTTCCCACACCCTGGATGTGCATGGGATAAAAAACGGCCTGCCCAACGTTATGATTGAAGTGCGCAACGACATGCTTGGGGAACCCCGCAGCGCCGCCCAAATCGCCACAACACTCGAAAAACTTATACAAACCGCGCTCAAACGCCTAAAACTCACCAACGGGGGAGTCATTTAAGCGATGCTCAAAGCGGTGAAAACCTATGTACACGCCATAGACGCCATGAACAGGTTCATCGGGCGTTTCACCATGTTCCTGATATTCGGCATGATGGCGGTGCTGTTATATTCGGTCATCTCCAAGAATTTTTTCAACCCCTCCCTGATGACCCTTGAAATCGCCCAGTTCCTGATGGTCGCCTATTTTTTGCTCGGAGGTCCCTATTCCATGCAGATGGGCGACCATGTGCGCATGGATTTGCTCTATGGATCCTGGTCAGACCGCACAAAAGCCGCTGTTGATTCCGTGATGGTGATTTTCCTCTTCGCCTATCTCATCGTGCTGCTTTATGGAGCACTCAACTCCACCGCCTATTCCCTTGGCTATTTCGGCACCAATCCCTTCGAGTTTTTTGGCGGTCTGATCGCTGCCTTCTTCACCGGCGGCATCGAAGGCGCGGCCGAAGAAATCGGTTTTCTCGAGAGAACCCCAACTGCCTGGCGCCCTTACATGTGGCCCATCAAGACAGTGATGACCATCGGCATTTTCCTGATGCTGCTCCAGGCGGTTTCCGTCTGGTTCAAGGATATTGCAAAGCTGCGCGGGATTGAACTCACATGAGTTCCGAACTCATCGCGCTTTTGATGTTCTCATCCATGATGCTGATGCTGATGACCGGCCAGCGTGTGTTTGGAGCCATTGGTGCCGTTGCCGCCATTGCTTCGCTTACCCTTTGGGGGGTTGGCGGCTCCGAGCTTTCGTTTGGTGGTGCCATGAAGCTGATGAAATGGTTCCCCCTGCTCACCCTGCCCCTGTTTATCTACATGGGTTATGTTCTGGCCGAGAGCGGCATCGCCGACGACCTCTATAAGATGTTTCACGTCTGGTTTGGCGGACTCAAGGGCGGCCTTGCCATCGGCACCATTGTGCTCATGGTGGTTATTTCCGCCATGAACGGCCTCTCCGTCGCCGGCATGGCCATCGGAACCACCATCGCCCTGCCCGAACTCCTCAAGAGGGGTTATGATAAAATCATGGTGACGGGGGTCATACAGGCGGGCAGTTCGCTCGGGATTCTGGTGCCCCCTTCCGTGGTTCTGGTGCTCTATGGCATGATTGCCCGCCAGCCGGTGGGCCAGCTCTGGCTGGCTGGGGCCATCCCCGGCCTGATGATGGCAACCCTGTTCATCATCTATATTGCCGTGCGTTGCAATATTCAGCCCGAACTGGGCCCCGTGCTTCCCAAAGAAGAACGCACCATGCCCATGCGCGAAAAGCTTAAACTTCTGCGCGCCGGGTTGTTGCCCCTGTTCATTTTCATGATGATGACCGGCCTGTTCCTCATGGGCATCACCTCGCTGGTGGAGAGTTCGGCCGTTGGTGCTCTGGCCGCAACCTTTGCAGCCCTGGTCAAGGGCCGTCTCAATGCAAGGGTCATGGAAGAGGTGTTGCGCAAGACCCTTGGCATTTCGTGCATGTTCATGTGGATTATTTTGGCCGCCCTTGCCTTTGGCGCCGTCTTTGACGGTCTGGGCGCGGTCAATGCCATTGAGGGGTTTTTCCTCGGTCAACTCGGACTGGGACCCTGGGAGGTGCTCATCCTCATGCAGCTTTCGTTCCTGCTGATGGGCACTTTTCTGGACGACACCGCCATGCTGGTGATTGTCGCCCCGCTCTATATTCCCCTGGTCGACCTGCTGGGATTTGACCTGGTGTGGTACGGTGTGCTTTACACGATTACCTCCCAGATTGCCTATATGACGCCGCCCTTTGGCTATAACCTGTTCCTGATGCGGGCCATGGCCCCCAAGGAAGTGACTCTCAGGGACATTTACGTTTCCATCTTCCCCTTTGTCGGGGTGATGTTGTTGGCGCTCACTCTGGTGATGGTTTTCCCCCAGATCGCCCTGTGGCTGCCCAACCAGTTTTATGCCGGATAACCAACAGGGCCTCGGCCCTGACTTAACGACCAACCAAGGAGGACTAACCATGACAACAAGACGCAGTTTCCTGAAAAAGGCCGGTATCGCCGGGGTAACGGGCGCAACCGCGCTTTCCGCCCCCGCCGTGCACGCCCAGTCCGTCATCAAGTGGCGGATGCAGACCTACGCCGGACCGGCATTGGCCGCCCACGTCGTCAAGCCTGCCATTGACGCGTTCAACCAGGCAGCCCAGGGCCAGATGGAGATCGAACTTTTCTTCGCTGATCAGTTGGTACCCACATCGGAATTGTTCCGGGCCATGCAGCGCGGAACACTCGACGCCGTGCAGTCCGACGATGACTCCATGGCATCCCCCACCG
Source organism: Devosia sp. (assembly GCA_011322005.1). Classification (GTDB taxonomy): domain Bacteria; phylum Pseudomonadota; class Alphaproteobacteria; order Rhizobiales; family Devosiaceae; genus DROE01. Next base: position 7,636 of record DROE01000189.1, on the reverse strand, counting down.
AAGTCACCGTGTTTGGTGGATATTTCCCCTTCGCCAGCCGCTATTCGCTCGACGTGCCGGTGCTCTTTAACCAGTACGGACTGAACGAAATCTGGGACGAGGAATATTCCAAGGTCGGCGTAAAGCACCTTTCCGCCGGTGCCTGGGACCCGTGCCACTTCGCGACCAAGGAGCCCATCCGCTCCCTTGCCGACCTGCGCGGGCTTCGTGTCTTTACCTTCCCCACCGCCGGGCGTTTCCTTTCCCAGTTTGGCGTGGTGCCGGTAACCCTGCCCTGGGAGGATATCGAGGTTGCCGTGCAGACCGGCGAGCTTGACGGCATCGCCTGGTCGGGCATCACCGAAGATTATACGGTGGGCTGGGCCGACGTGACCGACTATTTCCTGACCAACAATATCTCGGGAGCCTGGGCCGGTTCGTTCTTTGCCAATATGGAGCGCTATAACGAACTGCCCGAGCATCTTCAGACCATGCTCAAAATGGCCATGGACAGTTCCCACTATTACCGCCAGTGGTGGTATTGGGGCGGTGAAGCCGACCTGCGTGTGAACGGTCCCAAGATGCAACTGACTTCCATTCCCGATGAAGAATGGGCAACCGTGGAAGCGGCGGCTCGTGTGTTCTGGGATGAGATTGCCGCTGAAAGCGAAACCAAGGCGAAAGTTGTTCAGATCTTCAAGGATTACAACGACGTCATGGACAAGGCCGGCCGGCCCTATCGCTACGGCTGAGCAACAACTCGATATTAGGCGTCCCGGACCTGATCCGGGACTTCCCCGAAAGAAGGCGTGGCCCCGGCAACAACACCGGGGCCGCCCCTGACTAAGCAAAAATACGGGACCCTGAAAAAATGAGCACGCCCCTGACTTTTGAGACTTTGAAAATACAGGTCGCCAGTGGCGAGGTGGATACGGTGCTGGCCTGTCTTGTTGACATGCAGGGCCGCCTCATGGGCAAGCGCTTTCACGCCCAGCACTTTGTTGATACAGCTTTTGAGGAAACCCATTGCTGCAACTATCTGCTGGCCACCGACCTGGAAATGGGCACCCCTGACGGCTACGCCTCCACAAGCTGGCAGTCCGGTTATGGCGACTATGTCATGAAGCCCGACCTTGATACCCTCAGGCCCGTGCCCTGGCTTGAAGGCACCGCCATGGTGCTGTGCGACGTGCGCGACCATGAAACCCATGCCCAGGTGCCCCACTCCCCCCGCGCCGTGCTCAAAAAGCAGATCGCCCGGCTGGAGGACATGGGTTTTTCAGCCATGATGGCCACCGAACTGGAGTTTTTCCTGTTCGAAAAAAGCCTTGATGAAATCCGCGCCGAGCACTTCGTCAATCTTGAGCCCATCTCCGCCTATAACGAAGATTACCACATCCTCCAGACGACTAAAGAAGAGGGCGTTATGCGCCCCATCCGCAACCATCTGTTTGCCGCCGGCATTCCGGTGGAAAACACCAAGGGTGAGGCCGAAGCGGGCCAGGAGGAGCTCAACATCCGCTATGGCTCCCCGCTCGACACCGCCGATTTTCACACCATTGCCAAACACGCGGTCAAGGAAATCGCCTGGGCGAAGGGCCACGCCGTAACCTTTCTGCCCAAGTGGCACAAGGACCGGGTGGGCAGCTCCTCCCACGTGCATCAATCCCTGTGGAGAGGCAGAAACTCCGCCTTTTATGACAAGGACAAACAGCACGGAATGTCCGATATGATGCGCTCCTACGTGGCCGGGCTGATTAAATATGCGCCCGAATACACCTATTTCCTTGCGCCCTATATCAATAGCTACAAGCGTTTTCAGAAGGGCTCCTTCGCCCCCACCGGCACTGCCTGGTCCGTGGACAACCGCACCGCCGGGTTTCGCCTTTGTGGCGAGAACACCAAAGCGGTGCGCATTGAGTGCCGCATCGGGGGCTCCGACATGAACCCCTATCTGGCCATGGCCGCCCAGCTTGCTGCCGGTCTCAAGGGCATGGAAGAAGAACTCGAACTGGAGCCGCCCCTGACCGGGGATGCCTATGCCAGCAAAAATGTCGACCATATCCCGGCCAACCTGCGCGACGCCGAGACCGCCCTTAAAAACTCGAAAATGCTGCGCGAGGCCCTTGGCGAGGATGTGGTTGAGCATTATTGCCGCGCCGCCCGCTGGGAAATCGAGGAGTTCGAGCGCGTGGTCACCACTTACGAAATCGCCCGCGGCTTTGAAAGGGCCTAAAAAAAGCCTGTTAAGAAAGACCAGCAAAAATGACCAGACAATTGCAACTGATATCTCCCGTCGACGGGAGTGTTTTTGCCACTCGCCCGGTGGTGAGCCGTGCTGAGGCCGACAAAATCGTCTCCGATGCCAGAGCGGCGCAAAAAAACTGGGCTGCGCGCCCGCTTGATGAGCGCATTTCTGTGGTGATGGCTGGCATTGCCCGCCTCGGCGAAATGAATGACGAGGTCACAATCGAGCTGGCCCACATGATGGGCCGCCCGGTGCGTTATGGCGGCGAGTTTGGCGGCGTCAATGAGCGCGCTTCCCACATGGCTCAGATTGCCCGTGAAGCCCTCAAACCCATCATTGTTGAGGACAGCGATGACTTTGAGCGCCGCATTGTGCACGAACCCCACGGCGTGGTTCTGGTCATTGCCCCTTGGAACTATCCCTATATGACCGCCATCAACACACTGGTCCCCGCCCTGATTGCCGGCAACACTGTAATCCTGAAACACGCAACCCAGACATTGCTGGTCGGTGAGCGTCTCGTGACCGCCTTCATTGAAGCGGGTATCCCCGAACACGTGTTCCAGAACATTTTCCTAGACCATGGCACGACTTCCGAACTTATCGCCGCCAACTCCTTTGATTTCCTCAATTTCACTGGCTCGGTCGGTGGTGGCATTGCCATGGAAAAAGCCGCCGTGGGAACCTTCACCCCCATGGGGCTGGAACTGGGGGGCAAGGACCCCGGCTATGTGATGGAAGACGCCGACCTTGACGCCGCCACTGATACCCTGATGGACGCCGCCATGTATAATGCGGGCCAATGCTGTTGCGGTATCGAGCGCATTTATGTGCACGAAAGCCTGTTCGACGCCTTCGTTGAAAAAGCCGTCGCCATTGTCTCTGCCCTCAAGCTGGGCAACCCGTTCGATAAAGAAACCACCATCGGCCCCATGGCCAGCGTCAGGTTTGCCCAGGAAGTGCGTGACCAGATAAGCGAGGCCCTCGCCGATGGCGCCAAAGCCCTCATTGACCCCGAACTTTTCCCCGAAGATGATGGCGGCGCCTACCTTATGCCGCAAATCCTTGTCGACGTCACCCACAAGATGCGGGTGATGCGCGACGAGAGCTTTGGCCCCGTGGTCGGCATCATGCCGGTGAAAAATGACCAGGAGGCCATTGAACTGATGAACGACAGCGAGTTCGGGCTCACCGCTTCCATATGGACATCTGATGCAGGCCGCGCCGCCGCCATCGGCGCCCAAATCCAAACCGGCACCATCTTCATGAACCGGGCCGATTATCTGGACCCCGGTCTGTGCTGGACCGGTTGCAAGAATACCGGGCGCGGCGGTTCGCTCTCCGTCATTGGCTACCAGAACCTGACCCGGCCAAAATCCTACCACATGAAAAAAACCATCTGAGAAAAGGTCGCCGCGATGAAGCTGTTTGGCAACTGGTCCTACCCCACCACCATCAAATTCGGTGCCGGGCGCATCAGCGAACTCGCTGAGGCTTGCGCTGAAGCTGGCATCAAAAAACCTCTGCTGGTCACCGACAAGGGATTGGCAAACCTGCCCATCACCCAGAATACGCTCGACATTCTGGACGCCGCCGGGCTCGGCCGCGCCATGTTCTCCGAGGTCGACCCAAACCCCAGTGAGATCAACCTTGCCGCCGGAATTACGGCCTACAAAAATGGCGGCCACGATGGCGTCATCGCCTTTGGCGGCGGCTCGGGGCTCGATTTGGGCAAAATGGTCGCCTTCATGGCCGGCCAGACCCGCCCCGTCTGGGATTTTGAGGATATCGATGACTGGTGGACCCGCGCCGACGCAAACGCCATCGCCCCTATAATCGCCGTGCCCACCACGGCCGGAACCGGCTCTGAAGTGGGCCGGGCCAGCGTCATTACCGACAGTGTCACTCACGTGAAAAAAATCATCTTTCACCCCAAGGTGCTGCCGACAATCGTCATTGCCGACCCCGAACTGACCCTTGGCATGCCTCAGATTATTACCGTCGGCACCGGCATGGATGCCTTTGCCCATTGTCTGGAAGCCTTTTCCTCCCCCCATTATCACCCCATGAGCCAGGGCATCGCCCTTGAGGGCATGCGGCTGGTCAAGGAAAACCTGCCCCGGGTTTTTGCCGACGGAAGCGACATTGAAGCCCGCGCCCACATGATGAGCGCCGCCATGATGGGAGCCACTGCTTTTCAGAAAGGGCTGGGGGCCGTGCACGCCCTCTCCCACCCCATCGGCGCGCTTTACAACACCCATCACGGCATGACCAACGCCGTGGTCATCCCCCCGGTCCTCAGGCTGAACCGTCCGGCAATCGAAGCCCAGATCGGCGAAGCCGCCGCCTATCTGGGCCTCAAAGGCGGCTTTGACGGATTTTACGATTATGTACTGACCTTGCGCGAACAGCTTGGTGTTCCCGACAAATTGCGTGACCTCGGTGTTGCCACCAACCGCATCGCGGAGTTGACCGAGATGGCCCTGAAAGACCCCTCCTGTGGCGGCAATCCCGTGGAACTGACAACTGAAAACGTCACACAGCTATTCAACGAGTGCATATAAACTGGCTCGCACTTATGTTGAAACAGTCAGGCCGCAAAGGGCGGTCCGGCGCTCTTGCGCCGCCCCCGCGGAGCCGCAAGCCTTATGCGAATCGGCACGGGTGGCATTGAACCGGAGCGATTCTACCCAAGGACACACCGCTCCGCGCTGATTGCGTACTCATCTCCCGTACAATTCCAGATCACCCCACAATCCTGAAATTATCTTGACGGGTCAAGTGTGCTTGTTCAATAATTTTCATACCAAAAGCACCGTTTGAATTGACAAAGTCCGGTGCTAGGGGAGATAGTTTTCTCTGGGAGGAAGAAAACTGGCATCGGTCCGTCTCGGGCCGTGCTTTCAACGAAAAGTACTGAGTTGGCACGCGCAGCACGTCTAATCCCGTGACCTTTCACGGGGCCGACGGGGAATCTGCTACTCGCTGCCCCGCTAACCCAACCAGAAAAAAAGACCATCACGATAGAGAGGAACCAATATGAAGAGATTACTTCTTTCAGGCGTCGCGCTGCTGGCGTTGATCGGAACGGCGCAGGCAGCGTCGCATTCCGCATGCCCGGCGGTAACTGTCGCCGATGCGATGGGGGTCGCCGCAGGCGCCTACCCCCAGCAATATGAGCTGTCCGAATTTCAGGAACTGGCGGGCTGCACACTCGAATTTTCCGCCAACCCGGACGCCGCGGCACTGAACGCCCGCATTCGCGGCAACCCGGATTTGCCGCCTCTGGCCGAACGCATTCCCGCCGAACCGCTGGTTGTGGCTCCCTATGACGAAATCGGCAAATATGGCGGCACCCTGGACGTGCTTTCCAATGCAACCGAAGCTGGTACATCCGACTTTTTGTCCGTGCGCCACGTCAACCTCGTTCGTTTTTCCGACGATCTCCAGACCATTGTTCCCAATGTTGCAAAAAGCTGGGAATGGAACGACGATTTTACACAACTGACCTTCAAATTGCGTGAGGGTCACAAATGGTCGGATGGCGAGCCCTTCACTTCCGCCGATGTGAAATACTGGTACGACAATCTGGCCCTCAACCCCAACGTGATTGCCAAACCCAAGGATTACGTTCTGGTAGCCGGCGAGCGCATGACGGTTGATACCCCGGATGCCACAACCGTGGTGTTTAACCTTCCCGCGCCCAAACCTGGCCTGCTGGCTCACTTTGCCACCTCTTTTGCGCAAGGCTTCCAGCCCAAGCATTTCCTTGGCAAGTGGGACCCCGAACTGAATCCTGAGGCCGACGCCATGGCCCAGGCCGCCGGATTTGAAAACGGGCTGGCGGTCATTGCCGCCTATTATGGCAATTCGGACTGGACCGATACGCCAACACCACTGCTCAACAGCCCCGACAAGGTGGCAAATCTGCCCGCGGATACCATGCCCACGCTGGAGAGCCACATCTTGGTCAATGATACCACCGAAGGGCGCCGCTTTGTGGCCAACCCCTATTTCTTCCAGGTGGACACGCAAGGCAACCAGCTGCCCTATATCTCCGAGCAGGATGAAATCTACGTCAATGAAAACGAGGTACGCATTCTGAAACTGGTCAATGCGGAAGTTGACTACAAGTCTCAGTCCCTGCAACTGCCTTCGGCTCCATTGCTGCTGGAAAATCAGGAAAAGGGCGACTACACGGTCGAACTCAAGCCGGAAATCACCATCGCCACCTTCGCATTCAACGTCACATCGGAAGATCTGGCCAAACGCGAAGTGTTCGGCGATCTCCGTTTCCGTGAGGCCATGTCACTTGCACTGAACCGTGACGAGATCAACGAAGTTGCGTTCCTGGGCCTGGGCGAGCCAAAACAATATATAGGCTTCTCCCCCGCACCCAGCTTTGTTGACCCCAAATGGTCCTCCTACAAGACCGAATATGATCCGGCCACGGCCAATGCCTTGCTGGACGAAATCGGCATGAACGATCTGGATGGCGATGGCTTCCGTGAACTGCCCAATGGCGACAAGCTGGTTCTTAACCTGCAGTTCGCAACACAGGGTGTTGCCGGACAGGTTGTTGAACTCGTTGGCCAGAACTGGGCCGATGTGGGCATCCAGTCAACTGTCAAGGAAGTTACCCCGGACGAGTATCGTTCCGCGCAATCTTCCAACCAGCTTGACGTGATGATGTGGCGCAAGAGCCAGCCCATGGGTATCGTGCTTGGCAACAACGAGTTGTGGGTACCCCCGTTTGAAAACTATTTCGGCATTCGCAATGGCATGTTGTGGGCGGAGTGGATTGATACAAACGGTGCCTCCGGCGTTGAGCCACCGGACTATGTCATGCAGTTGATTTCAGACATCAACGATTTCCAGTCCACCCAGGCAGGTACACCCGAAAGCGATGAACTGGGCGCACGCCTGGTCGAGAACATGGTTTCAAACCTGTTGTTCATCGGCACCGTGCAGGCTCCCGCACCGATCTATCATCGCAACGCCTTGAAGAACTTCACGTCCTTCAAGACCCAGTCCTACGAGTACTACCGGACCTATCCATACCGGGGCACTCAGTGGTTCCTGGACGAATAGGTCAGGCTCCATAAATTACTATCCGCGGGCGGCTATTTTGCTGCCCGTGGTGTCTTGAAGCATCAAAGGATACTGGACCCGGCCCGCCGCATCGGACATTAAATTAAAACAGGACAAAGCCGTTACTCGATCACCGGGCGAGGCAATGCAGAAAGTTCCGAAGCGCAATTTACCGGTCCAAACCCGGGCATGTTGGGACAAGGGGGGATAAGACAGACCAATGTATCAGTTCGCGCGGTTTGCACTCATCAGGGCTTTGCTTGCGGTTTTGACTCTGGTTCTGGTGTCATTCATCGTTTTCACGCTCATGGAATTTGT
>DROE01000188.1 GCA_011322005.1 Devosia sp. | reverse complement strand
TGAGACAACCGGGCACGAATGGGACGGCATTCGCGAGTTGAATAACCCTCTGCCCCGCTGGTGGTTGTGGACATTCTACGCCTGTATCATCTGGGCCATCGGTTATATGATCGCCTATCCCGCCATTCCCCTGTTCACCACCAACACGCCGGGGCTTCTGGGCTATTCGAGCCGGGCGGATGTGGCGGCAAAGATTGAAGCTGCAAAAGAGGGGCAGGTTGCATTTCTGGACCGGATTGCTCAAAGCGAAGTCAGTGATATTGTGGCCGATGACGAACTCGCCCGGTTCGCAAGAGCCGGCGGTCAGGCGGCCTTCAAGGTCAATTGTTCCCAATGTCACGGCTCGGGTGCGCAAGGATTTGCGGGTTTCCCCAACCTGAACGATGACGAGTGGATCTGGGGCGGCTCGGTAGAGGACATCTACCTGACCATCGCCCACGGTGTGCGCTATGAGGACGACCCTGACACCAGATTTAACGAGATGCCCGCCTTTGGCACTTTTGGCATTCTGGGGCGTGAGGAAATTCAGTCTGTAGCCAGCTATACTGCTTTCCTTGGTGGCCTTGAGGGCGGCCGGAACACTGAGGAGGGTGCGCTTCTGTTCGAGGAAAATTGTGCCGCTTGCCACGGTGTGGGGGGCGCGGGGGAACCGGCGCTTGGTGCCCCACCCCTTAACAACGCCATATCCCTTTTCGCTGGAGATTTTGAATCGATTGTCTCCCAGGTTGACGCCCCCCAGCATGGCGAGATGCCCGGCTGGACCCAGAAGCTGGGTGATACCGTGGTCAAACAGCTGGCCGTCTATGTGCACTCACTGGGGGGCGGTGAATAAGGTTTGATCCCGGACTGTTCCATAGCCAGACCATTGGGGCCGCTTTTGTTGGCGGCCCCTATGTCAATGCCGGGCAAGACCGACACTTTTACGTTGTCTCGGCGCGGGAAACGTTTATGCGAACTGCGGTGTGGGCCACGCGTCGGCCCAGATGCATCGCGTTTCTGAGGTCGGAAGCAGAAGGGCAGTCCTTAAGGTCAGGACTCATAAACAGGGCGGATACCGAGCCCATACAGGCGGGGAGCGCCAAAGATGGTGGCGTCGGCCGTCCCAAGCGTGTCCCAGTTGTCATCGACCTCGTCCACGCTGATGAGAGAAGCCCCGGTTAAACTGGCGCCGATTGGGGGACATGGAAATGCATTGTTCTTTACCACATCAGCCATGGCCCCATGCGTTTTGGTGCGTTGCGGCGCGCCATCCCCGAAGTAACCCGGTGCATGCTGGCCCTGCGCGAACTGGAGGCTGATGGCCTTGTTTTTCGTGATGTGCGTCAGGTTGTGCCCCCGCATGTGGAATACTCGCTTGCCCGTCTGGGCGAAGAGGTCAGACCTGTCTTGAACAGCCTTCAGGCCCTGGCCTGTCTTTTTCAGGGCGGGTATCGCACAAAGTGTAACAGTCCGGGATTCTGGCGGCATGCTCAGCCAGTGTCGGCGTGGAGATTGTTACGGACTGGAAGGGGTAACGCGCCCCGCTCCCTTCACGGCACTTCGAACGTCAGTGAAGCCCAGAAACTTTCGTAGACGACTTCTCCCCGGCCCTCAACTTCTGTCAGGTGCACGGAGTTGAGCATGTAGCGCCTGCCGGGCATGACCTTAATCAGTGCGCGTCCGTTTTCGTCGGTACGCACTTTACTTGTTTCCAGAAAATCTTCTTCGCCCGGTTTCTGAGAACGTGTAAAAATCGAAATTTGCTTGTCGGGAAGTGGCGCACCTTCGTAAAAGAGCTGAACCGGCAGGGGTTCGCCAAACGGCAGGGAATAGGGGTTGGCCAGGGCGGTTAGCTCGGTGCGCATCCCTATTTCCCTGTCGGCCCCGGTGCTTTCACCCCCAACTGCCAGAAGCGACTTTGCATAGCGGGAATAGAGCTCGGAAAACCCTGTGGGGGGAAGGTTGCGCTCCCGGTGGCGCTCTGCTGTCTCGGGAATGCCCTGATTGTTGATATAGGTGGCAAAGGTTTCCCACTCGTCAAAACGCACCCGGTTCTGTGTGGTCTGGTAACTCATGATGTGGAGCCCGGGCACCAGCGTTTCAAAGGAAAGTGCCGGTCGGTCGCCATCCCGCCCCTTGAGCTCGCGCGTCCCGCTGGAGTCCGTTACCTGGTAACCCACGGTAAAAACTCCGATATAGGCCAGCGCATCGCCCTTGAAATCCTCACCCACCCGCAGGTCTGCCAAAGCCCTCCCATTGAGCTCCGGCGTGAAATCGAGCGGCGCGATCCAGTATTCATGTGCATTGACCGGAACTGAAATTTGTACACTAATCCCCAAAAATAAAATCAGTGTTCCAATCAGCAAACGGCAGTCCGGTTTATGCAAATTCATGGTTTTCTCCCAGGTGGGACGAGCGTCCAAAATGCAATTTTGGCGCAAACCGCGATAATGCTCAAGGGATGGGTGGTTTTCGTGCTCGGTGTTCTGGCTTTGTTGGCCGGACCTCTGCCCTGGGTCTCTGCAACGGCGTATGCCCATGAGGTGCAACCGGCGATTGTGGACCTGAGTTTTTCTCAGGACGGCCGCTATCGCATTGAAATCGCGCTTAATCTGGAAGCACTGATCGCAGAAATCGGCCCGGATGTGCAAAACACCAGCGAGTCGGAAAATGCCCCTGACTACAATGCGCTTCGCTCCGCTACGCCCGATGAGCTCAGGCGTGCCTTTGGCGAGTTTGAGGAAAAGTTTCTCAAAGGCCTGTACCTCAAGGCCGGCGAGAAGGACATTTCCCCGCAGGTGCTGGACATCATTGTTCCCCAGATCGGCGATCTGGATCTGGCAAGAGAATCGGTAATCGTGCTTGGCGGGCGTTTGCCCGTCGACGCTGAAACCTTCACATGGGCCTGGGACTTCCAGTACGGCGCCAGCGTTGTGCGTGTTGCCGGAGAAACTCCGGAAGACGATTATTCGGCCTATCTTGTCGAAGGGCAGGCCAGCGAGCCGTTACCCGTTATCGGTGTAAAATACCAGGGCCTGGCCGAGTTGGTGCTCAACTATATCGCCATAGGCTACACTCACATCCTGCCCAAGGGTGTTGACCACATTCTGTTTGTGGTCGGGCTTTACCTGCTTTCAACACATCTGCGTCCTCTTTTGTGGCAGGTCTCTGCCTTTACACTCGCCCACACCATCACTCTGGCCCTGGGAGTGACAGGAGTCGTTTTTGTTC
>DROE01000187.1 GCA_011322005.1 Devosia sp. | reverse complement strand
TGGGTTTCAAGGCTGGAAAATGGGGGTCTGGTTGAAAATGGTACCGCCTCCCTGAATCGAACAGGGGACCTCTAGATCCACATTCTAGCGCTCTAACCAACTGAGCTAAGGCGGCATTTCTCTTGCCTGCAAGACGGGCGGAACATAGTTTGTCAGTGCAATACTGACAAGGGTTGAAATTGCTTCTTTTGCAAGTCCGGTATCCGCTACAATCTTAACCATGCGGTCCTTTGGCGCCTTGGTGCGCACCAGGAAATCTGGACCCCACGCGGATGACACTATAACCTGACAACAAGTTAACATCTGGCGCACCTTGTCCCGAATTGGGACAGGCGTGTAAAAGGTTTCGCGACGAATGCAGGGTATGAAGGCTGAGACAAAGGCGTGTGGCCTGAAAGTATAGTGGCATATGGGTAGTGACTGGATCAGGTCGGCGTCTGCAAGAATGATCCTCGGCGAAATGGCTGAGCGACGTCCGGCTTGGCTGTGGACGCAGAACGGCGAGACGCTTCTCTGGCGCAACCCCGCCGCCCGCCTGTTCAAGGCAAAAATAAAAAAGCACAAATCACCCCAGCCAAAAACCACCATTCCGATAAAGGGGCAGGTGCGCAGGCTGATGCGCCTGGGATCCATCGGCCTGCCCAGTCTTGCCAGGGTCAGGTTCCTGGTGGGTCAAAAACCGGCTTCGGCGACATGCACATGCACCCCCGTGCTTCTGGAGAGCGGTGAACCAGCGCTGCTGATTGTTGGTACAGATGAAATAGAGAAGAGCTTGTTCAGAAATCTGGAACTGCCCGACCCACTGGCCAGCGCATTGTTCGGCGGCGGGAAGGAACACCTGTTCTTCGACGAACACGGAAGAGTTTTTTCGGGATCCGCTCACGCGCTCGAGGAGTGGAAAGACAGGAAATTCCGCCAAGGAGGGATTTGGGAACTTCTGCTGGACACCGACAATTCTGAGTTTGGCCTCGCTGTTCGGGAGGCGGGTAGAAGCGCCCCCGATGATGGTTCGGATGAGCGCACCACCGCACCGGAGCATGGCAAAAAAGGCGAACGAGGTGCCATTTCTGAGAAGAAGACGAGCAAGGAAAGCCCAGCTGATCCGAAACTTGCCTCCACACAACAGTTGAGCGGACTGCTCGATCAACTGGCCGACAGTTCGGGCCTGTTTGAACCCCTCAAGGAAGACACAAGCGAGGAGCGACTTGCAGCGAGGGTGAAGGCTCACCCCCAAGGAAAACAGGTGGATACCGGATTGGCGCCCGGACCTGCCGAACCTACAAACCAGTGGCGTGTGACAGGGAGAAATTTCGCCAGTACGCAGATGCAAGCCGGGGGGGAGCCGGCGCTGCCGCTGGCCACGGACAACACCGAATTTACCACGGACGCTCCATCACAAGGCGAGGGACTTGCCGGATCAGACAAATCCGGTGACCCGGAGATAGATCGTGTTGCGCGCTATAATTTTGAGGAATTGTCGCGATTGTTAAGCGATCGGGTGGGCAAAGATAGCGTGCCGCTGTCTAAAACAAAACCGGTCTCGGCCACCACGCCGGAAGCTGTCCGGGACACTGTCAAAGGACCTCGCGAAAAAACCATCAAGCTGAGTGAAGAACTGCTGGTGCTTAATCGGTTGCCCATCGGCATTCTTATCTTTCGTGACCAGTCAATTCTTTTTGCCAACCGCGCACTGGCCGACATCATGGGAAGTCCCAGCATATCCCGTTTGCGCGAGGGCGGCCTTGATGCGATTTTCCCCCAGATTGATGATGAAACAGCAACTCTGGGACCTGTCGCTCATCTGCTGGATATAAATGGTGAAGAAGTGCCGGTTGCCGCCCGTCTGCAGACCATTGTGTGGCAGGGGCGTTCGGCACTCATGCTTTCCGCACAACCCGAAACCTCCGTGAACGGGGATGGGGAGGCGAACGTCAAGGCATTTGTGCGCGCTCAGGCGGCTACGCAGAATGAGGGTTATTTTGAGACGGACCGTGACGGGACCATCACCCAGGTCAGCGCTGTTTGCGCGCGTTTGTTCAAGCGTGAGTGGACCGACCTGATCGGCCGGACCCTTCTTGAAATTGGAGATGAGAAGGCCCGGCCGGCACTTCGGGAGTTTCTGAAGCGCCCTGCAAAGTCCGCAGAGACCGTGCGCCCCCACATCACCGTTTCCGCCTCCAAACCATCCCTTAGGATAAACCTGTTTGCTCAGGGCCGGGCCGGACTTGTTTCTGGATATTTCGGGACCGTGAGCGCCGGGTTCCGGACAGTAAATTCAGAACTTGAAGCAAGCATTGCACCAGATACTGAGTTACTGGGGCGTTTGAGCCGGGGAATCCGGCGACCGCTCAATTCGATTATCGGGTTTTCCGAACTCGTACAATCAGAAGCGTTCGGACCGCAGGGTAACCAACGCTACCGCGAGTACGCCCGCGATATCAGAGCCGCCGGACTGGAAATTTCTCACCTTGTTGATGAAGTCGATGAATTTGTACTTCTCCAGAGCTCAAAGAGCATGCCGGAGACAACAGATTTCAATCTTGGAGACTTGCTTGATGAAAGCCTGAGACTGGTTCGGCGACAAGCCAGCCTTCGCCAGGTGCTCGTGCGCAGTGCTATATCGGAGGACATTTCAAATGTCAGCGCCGATCGGGCCACTATGCGCCAGGCAATCCTGAACCTTCTGGCGAGCGCCATTGACCAGTCGCCTCCTGGGGGGAAGGTCATCCTTTCTGCACAAAGCGAGCCTGATGGTTCGATTGGGGTACATGTGCGCAATTCGGACACCCAACCCGACGGGCCGGGAGACCGCTTTGTGGTATTTCGCGAAGCCGACAAAACACGGGATGAGAGCATGGTCCCGCTCAAATCAAGCATGGGACTGACTCTCACACGCTCACTGCTCGCGGCAAACGAATGTTTGCTCTCCATTAACCCGTCAGCAGGCGCCGGCACCCTGATGACTCTGGTTATTCCCGCCGGACGGGTCTCCGGTATGGATTGATTCCCATCGCGACCGGTGACACGGTGCCGCAGGTTTGCCATCACAACGCCTCGCTTAGGGTACTGAAATTACAACCGAATGTGTGGCAAGGTTTGAATCGTTCTAAACAAGCAAACCCACCATAACTCTTTGTTTTTCAATCATTTCTTGACAGACAACCACAGACGTCGCACAAGTGCTGTGCTTGCTCGGGGCCTTTACCCCCTTGGAAACAGGAGAAAAAAATGAACCCCCATTTCAGGGTGGCTTTTGCCGCTGCCTTTGTGCTGTTCCCCTTCGCCACACAGGCCGGTGAGGTGAACATCTATTCCGCCCGTCAGCCGGAACTCATTGCGCCATTGCTGGATGCCTTCACTGCGGAGACCGGCATAGATACGCGGGTGCTTAATCTGAACAACGGTCTGGTGGAGCGTCTTAGGGCGGAAGCTCAAAATTCGCCTGCAGATGTTGTTCTGACTGTGGATATCGGACGTCTGATCGCCCTTAAGCAAGCCGGGGTAACCCAGCCGGTTGAAAGCGCGATAATCAATACCAATATCCCCGCGCAGTTCAGGGACTCAGAAAACAACTGGTTCGGCCTGACCATGCGGGCGCGGGTCGTTTACGCTTCCCGCGAGCGGGTTGAGCAGGATACCATCACCTATGCCGAGTTGGCGGACCCAAAATGGGCCGGACGCATCTGCACCCGCTCGGGTCAGCATCCCTACAACATTGCTCTGTTCGCCTCAATTATTGCCAATGAGGGAGAAAACGCGGCCGAAACCTGGCTGCGCGCGCTGAAGGCAAATCTGGCGCGGGTGCCCACCGGCAATGACCGGGCGCAGGCTCAGGCGATATATTCGGGCGAGTGCGACCTTGCGCTTGGTTACACATATTATGTGGGGCTGATGCGCACCAACGAGAAAAATCCGGAACAGAAAGAATGGGCGGCATCGATGAAGGTTCTTTTCCCCGACGCAACGGGCCGGGGCACGCACGTGAATATCTCCGGCATGGCAATGGCGGCAAACGCGCCCAACCCGGAAGGGGCGCTGGCGCTCATGGAGTTTTTGTCCAGTGCCCGGGCTCAAGAAATCTACGCCCAAACAGTCTATGAGTACCCGCTCGCTCCGGGAGCTCAACCGGGCGAGTTGGTGCGCGGCATGGGCATGTTGAAGCCGGACCCGCTAGCTCTTGAAACTATTGCCTCCCTGCGCAATGCCGCTTCCCAACTGGTCGACAGGGTCGGGTTCAACGACTGAGCAAGGTGAGGATACTGGTGCCAGTTCTTGCGCCCATACGACACAAGGCAATCCGCCCCCTGGTTGCGCGGCGTGCACGGGCGAGAGAGCCCGGACTCGTGTTGGGTGCGGGACTGATTGCCCTGCTTGTGGCCCTGCCTATTCTGGCCCTGATGGTGATGGCAGGATCGGGAAACCTTGAAAGTCTTTCCCGCCTCGGTGTGACCATACTGCCCAAAGCCAGCATGACAACGGCCCTGCTATTGCTGGGCCTTGCCGTCGTTGCTGGATCAATCGGGGCAATCTCAGCCTGGCTCACATCCTTTTTTGAGTTTCCAGGGCGCAGAATATTCGTCTGGGCGCTTATGCTGCCGCTTGCCGTTCCCACCTATATCAGCGCCTATGCCTTTACGGAGTTCTTTACTTTTACCGGCCCGGTGCAATCAATCTTGCGCGCGGCCGGGGGTTTTGCTTCGCCCCGTGACTACTGGTTTCCTGAAATCCGGTCGCTGGGGGGGGCGGTTTTTGTGCTTTCTTTCGTGCTTTACCCTTATGTGTTCCTCAGCGTACGGGCCCTGTTTTTTGTTCAGGGAAAGAGGGCAATTGAAGCCGGGATTTTGCTGGGCGCCGGACAGGGCAGGATATTGACGCATATACTCTTGCCACTGGCAAGGCCTGCCCTGGCTCTTGGAATTATTCTGGCGATGATGGAGGCAATCAACGATATCGGGGCGATGGAATATCTGGGAGTGCAAACGCTTACCTTTTCTATTTTCTCCATCTGGGTCAATCAGGGAGACATGGCAGGGTCCGCCCAACTTGCGCTGATTTTGCTTTTTCTGGTTCTGGCGCTGATCGTGGGAGAAAGGCTGGCGCGGGGACAGCAGCGGTTCAGCGAAATTGGCAGTGCCAGCACGGTGCGTTTCGAGCGCATCAGTCTTTCGGGAGCTAAAGCCGGGCTGGCATTTTTGCTGTGTTTTATTCCGGTAGGGATGGGGTTCGGGGTTCCGTTTGTTATTCTGAGCACCTATGGGGTGAGATACATGCTTTCCGGGCTCGACCCCAGACTGCTGGATGCTCTTGCCACCAGCATTGTCCTTGCCGGTATCGCGGCGCTGGTTACGGTTGTTCTGGCACTTGTCCTGAGCTATGCTGTGCGGGTTCATGGCTCCAGAACCATGGGCTTTCTGGTGCGCTTTGCATCCGTGGGCTATGCCATGCCCGGCACCATCATCGCGCTTGGGATATTTCTGCCCATTGCGACCTTCGACAATTTTGTCGATGCGCGCATGCGGGAGTTGTTTGGCCTGTCCACAGGCTTGCTGCTCACCGGCTCGGGAGCAACGCTCATCTTTGCCTATGTTGTGCGGTTCATGGCGGTGGCAGAGGGGTCGATTGACGCCGGGTTCAAAAAAATCTCCACCAATCTGGATGATGCGGCCCGCAGCTTTGGCCGGTCCCGGTGGCAGGTTTTCAAGCGAATATTGTTGCCACTGATGCGCCCGGCAATCGCCACCGCAGCACTTCTGGTGTTCATTGACAGCCTGAAAGAGCTGTCGGCAACACTGGTGCTGCGCCCCTTCGGAATAGAAACCACTTCGATCTATATCCATGATCTGGCTTCAAGAGGGCGCATCGAGGAGGCAGGGCTGGCCTCCTTACTGCTGATACTTGCCGGCATGGTTCCTGTGGCAGTTCTCACGAGAACCGTGCTCAGAGACTCCCGGCCATAGGATCAGGAAGAGACAGGTTTTCCGTCTTCTGCGAATTTGTGCGTCTGATCGCCGATGGGGGAGATGGATACCGTTTCTCCCAGCCCGCAGGTTGCCCTGCCCTGTTGCCGCACAACTATGGGTTCCTTTTGCCCGATATCGATATAGATAAAACTGTCCGAACCCAGGTTTTCGATGTGCATCACTTCGCCGGACCAATCTCCCTTTTTTGCAATTTTAAGATGCTCGGCCCTGGCACCCAGCGTCACGGCGCCATATTTTTTGGCCACGTCTCCGGTGAAAAAATTCATTTTGGGAGAGCCGATAAATCCGGCAACAAAAACTGAGTTGGGATTGTCATAAAGCTCCATTGGACTGCCCACCTGCTCCACTCGTCCGTCGCGCAATACCACGATACGGTCGGCCATTGTCATGGCTTCAACCTGATCATGGGTGACATAGATCATGGTGGTGTCGGGCAGGCTGTCGCTGAGTGCGGCGATCTCCATGCGCATCTGCACGCGCAGGGCCGCATCCAGATTGGAAAGGGGTTCGTCAAACAGGAATACCTTGGGGTCACGTACGATCGAGCGGCCGATGGCTACCCGCTGCCTCTGTCCGCCCGAGAGCGCCTTGGGCAGACGATCCAGATACTCGGTAAGTTGCAGTTTTTCCGCGGCGTCGGAAACCAGCCGGTCTATCTCGTCCTTTGGCGTACCCTTGAGCTTGAGTGAATAGGCCATGTTGTCATAGACGCTCATATGCGGATAAAGCGCATAGGACTGGAAAACCATGGCAATGCCACGCTTGGAAGGGGCAACCTCGTTCACCCGGCGGCCCCCTATTTGCAATTCGCCGCTTGTGATGTCCTCAAGCCCCGATATACATCGCAACAACGTTGATTTTCCGCAGCCCGAGGGCCCGACAAAGACAATAAACTCCCCGGACTTGATGTCCAGGTTGATATCCTTGAGCACCTCGACCTTGCCATAGGCTTTGTAGAGGTTGGTGATCTTGAGGTCAGTCATGGTCTCTCCCCTTAGATTCGCGCAAAATATGCGGGTGTTTCAGGACCGAATTGATGCGATCAGCGCACCAAAGGCGGGCAGTTCGATGTATTGGTCGCCGGTGGGTTCAACAGAGCCGGGAGCATTGATGGTCTGAAGTTTCATGCCGGCAGGAAGGTCGAATTTTGCCGCTTCGCCTGACATGTTGAAAGCACAAAACAAGGATTGCTTTTTGCCCGTTCTGGTAAAAGCCAGAATGTCGTCTGGTGCTTCGACAAGCGTGATGTCGCCGGTTATCAGCGCAGGCTGGCTTTTGCGAAAGCGGATAAAGCGCCGATAGAACCCCAGAACCGAACTTTGGTTTGAATGCTCCTGCTGGTCGACGGCACGGGTCAGATGATCGGCTGGCACCGGCAGCCAGCTTCTGGGCGCTGTGGTGAAACCGCCAAGATGGGCATGGGCCTGCCAGACCATGGGAGTGCGACACCCGTCACGCCCCTTGAAATTGGGCCAGAATTCCTTGCCATAGGGGTCGGCGATATCCTCAAAAGCAATGTCCGCCTCCGTCAGACCCAGTTCTTCACCCTGGTAAAGACAGACTGAACCGCGCATGCTCATAAGGATCATCGCCGCCAGGCGGGCAAACCGGTCTTCGTCGCCATGACTGCACCATCTTGAAACATGGCGCTTCACGTCATGGTTGGAGAATGCAAGGCACTGCCAGCCGTCCGGGGCGGTTTTTTCTGTTGCCCTTATGGACTTGATAAAATGTTCCGCATCAAAGGCACCGCCTAGAAAATCGAAAGTGTAGGCCATGTGCAACTTGTCGTTGCCGGAGGTATATTGCGCCATGATTTCCAGTTGGCGTTGGGCATCCCCCACCTCACCTACGGTTGTGGTTCCGGGATACTCGTTCATCAGTGTGCGCACCCGCCTCAGAAACGCAAGATTTTCTGGCTGGGACTTGTCGAACAGATGGTCCTGCATATTGTAGGGATTAACGTCCGGGGCGATGGATGCGTTGAAGTCTTCGGGTGCCACGGGCGGATTGGAGCGCAGGCTTTGTGCGTGGAAGTAAAAGTTCACCGTGTCCAGTCGAAAACCATCTACCTTGCGTTCAAGCCAAAAACGCATCTCGGCCAGCAACGCATCCTGCACTTGGGGATTGTGGAAGTTCAGATCGGGCTGAGAGGTGAGGAAATTATGCAAAAAATACTGTTTGCGGCGCGGATCCCAATGCCAGGCCGAGCCCCCAAATATGGAGAGCCAGTTGTTTGGTGGTGTCCCATCCTCGGCGGGATCGGCCCAAACATACCAGTCGGCGCGCGGATTGTTCCGGGATTGCCGGCTTTCCTGAAACCAGGGGTGCTGGTCTGAGCTATGGGAGATGACCTGGTCAATAATAACCTTGAGCCCCAGGCCGTGGGCTTTCTCGATCAGCCGGTCAAAATCCTCAATGGTTCCGAACAGGGGGTCAACATCCCGATAGCTGGCAACATCATAGCCAAAGTCCTTCATCGGGGAGGCGAAAAAGGGACTGAGCCATATGCCATCGACACCGAGATCAGCCACATATTCCAGCCGCTGGGTAACACCGACAAGATCACCAATTCCATCGCCATTGTGATCCTGAAACGAGCGCGGATATATCTGGTAAATTACCGCACCACGCCACCATTGTGACTGTGTGGCCGCGGCCTTTGCCGGTGGTTTTTCCTGTTCGTAGAAGTCGTGAATCAAACCCGGTCTCCCCACCTCGAAACAGCTCCGCTGCCGAGTTCCATTAAACTCCAGCCATTCCGGGCTTCCAAAACGTTTTAGTAGGCAATTGTTAACGAACCGGGGCCCGGTGCGTCAACTGCGCCGGCTGATATAATTGGTGCTTTTGAAGTAACGGATTTTCCGCTAAACGGGAACCCTGATGGAAAACACCCGCTACCAGAGGCGCAAATCACCGGATCCGGTGGGGCGCAGTGTGACAATCAAAGACCTGGCACAAGAGCTTGGTCTTTCAATCACAACCATTTCACGCGCGCTCAACGGGTATAGTGATGTGGGAGAGAAAACGCGGGCGCGGGTGGTCGAAACCGCAAACAGGTACGGCTACCGGCCCAACAGAAACGCGCAAAGGCTGGTAACAAGGCGCACCAGAAATATCGCCTGGGTGCAAGCCGACAATGACCGGAAGTTTGTCGACCCCCATTTCGTGGAGGTTATGGCGGGCGTGTTGCGGGGCGCGCGCACCGGAAATTATGACATTATTCTCACCAGCGATACTTCGGAGCACCAGGTTTCCGTTTATGAGCGGTATGTGGGAGACCATTCGGTTGATGGATTTATTGTTGACTCGCCGCAACTTCACGACCCCCGCATAGAGTTTCTGCTTGAGGCCCAAAAACCCTTCGTTGTGCATGGCACCTCTGACCGCTCGGACGAATTCAGTTGGGTCGATGTGGACAATTATGGAAATTTTTTCAAGCTGACCAAGCTTCTGGTGGCCAACGGACACCGTAATATCGCCTTCATCAACGGTGATGAACGCTTCACCTTTGCTGCGGCCCGACAGGCGGGGGTTCGCGAGGCGCTGGCGGCGCTTGACATGCCTGAAAGCACCGTTCGGGTTTTCAACGCCGCTCATCCCATGGGGGATGCTGGGTTTCAACTCACATCACAGGCGTTGCGTGACAGCCGGGTCAGCGCGATTCTTTATTCGTCTTCACTGATGGCTGTCGAGGGGCAATCAGCGCTGCTCAGGGCGGGACGTGAGCCTGGAAAGGACATCGCAATCGCCACCATGGACGACATGCTGCACTATCTGGATCTCTCGCCTTACGAAGATATCTTCACATTTGTCCGCTCTTCGCTGCGCGATGCTGGCGAATTGCTTGCCGCCGAACTTATCGCACGTTGCGAAAAGCAGACCAAGGTAAGCCACACGGTGGTCCCCTCGACCTTTCTTATAGCGCCTGATCTGGATGGTTCCGTTCTACAGCAGTAATGCAAGGGGCGTGTTGCCTTCACCGTCTACTTTACTGATCCCGAGAGCAGTCCGCGCACAAAATAACGCTGCAGGGAGAAAAACACGATGAGCGGCACAATAATGGAGATAAAGGCTCCCGACGTCAGAATCTCCCAATTGTCGCCCCGTGAACCAAGCAACTCGCGCAAGCGCCCCGTCAGCACCAAGGTCTGCTCGCTATTGCCCAGAAACACGGTGGCCACGAGCAGATCGTTCCAGACCCAGAGGAACTGAAAAATCGCAAACGAAGCCAGTGCCGGAAAACTCAGGGGCAATACCATGGTGGTGAAGATCTTGAAGTGGGAAGCCCCGTCAATGCGGGCCGATTCCATTATTTCACGGGGCAATCCTGCCATATAATTGCGCAAAAGGTAGATGGCCAGGGGCAGGCCAAACCCGGTATGGGCAAGCCAAATGCCCAGATAGGTTTTACTCTCGCCACCGGTCCAGGTGGCAATGCCGTTGTACATGCGCAACAGCGGGATAAGTGACATTTGCAGGGGCACAACAAGCATGCCGACAACGACAGCTACCAGCAGACCACGGCCGGAAAACTTCATCCAGGCCAAGGCATAGGCAGCAAAAGCGGCGATCAGAATGGGAATGATGGTTGCGGGAACCGTGACCGTGAACGAATTGACAAACGAGCGCCCGATGCCGGCAGAGTCCAAAACCTCCACATAGTTTTCCAGCGTAAAGCGCGGTGGAATTTCCGCAACAAAGAAAATTCTGGGGCCGCGCGTGTGGGTAAAGGCCTCAGCCGACACCCATTCGTAGGAGCCGTCCTTATCTACGGTGATTTCTCCGCCATCGCGCATGGGAAGGGTCTGGCCGGGCATGGCTGCGGCCAACTCGCTGGATTTTGTCCCAAAACTCTTGATGGATCGGCCTGATCCCGGCTCGAAAATCTCTCCCCGGATGACAAACTGTCCGTCTTCCTCAACCTGGCTATCGGAAGTAGGAAGACGGGCCAGTTCGTTGCGCTCGGTTACCACCAGCGCGGTCCACCAACCCGAAACGGTCAGTTGATCCTTGTCTCTTAGGGAGGAAACCAACAGACCGACGGTGGGGAAAGACCAGAGAATTACGAGAAATAAAAGCGCCGCATGGGCGAACATGCGTCCCCAGCGTATATGTATGAGCGGGGAGGTTTTGGGTATCGCCGGAGGTGTGGCGGCCTGGGCTTCAGAGGTCATCAGCGCGTTACCTCTTCTGAGTTCACGTTGCGAATATTCCAGACCATTATCGGCAACACCGCGAACATGATGAACAGGGCAATGGTTGAGGAACGCCCGCTATCCCCGCCACCGCGGAACATCCAGTCAAACATCAGGTTGGCCAGAACCTGAGTATCCCACTGCCCGTTGGTCATGGCGAGAACGATGTCGAACACCTTGAGAACCGTGATGGTGATGGTGGTCCAGACCACAAGGATTGTTGGGAAAATCTGGGGGATCATAATGCCGAAAAAAATCTGAATGTCAGTCGCCCCGTCAATGCGGGCGGCTTCAAGTGTTTCTTCGGGGATGCCGCGGAGCGCCGCTGAGAGAATGACCATGGCAAAGCCGGTCTGAATCCAGATGAGAATGATCATCAGGAAAAAATTGTTCCAGAAGGGAACGGTAATCCATGCCTGCGGGGTTCCGCCGAACGCCTGCACCAGCGCGTTGAGCACGCCGATCTGGTCGGCGTCGGGGCCGCGAAAGTCAAAGACGAACTTCCAGATTACCGAGGCACCGACAAAAGAGATTGCCATGGGCATGAAAATCAGCGACTTGGCGATATTGCCCCACCACAAACGGTCGGCGAGTACAGCAACCAGCAGACCAAAGCCGGTTGAAGCTGTGGGCACGACGATCAGCCAGAGCAGGTTGTTACCGGCTGACTGCAAAAATCTGGGGTCGGTCAGAGCCCAGGCGAAATTGGAAAGGCCGACAAAATTGGTCGCCGTGCGATCGTGCAGGGCGAGCCAGAGCGTGGCAAAAACCGGGTAGGCGAGATAAATGCCCATGAAGAACAAAGCGGGGAAAAGAAAAAGCCAGGGGCGGATACGCGAGCGAAGTGTATCACGCCTCACCGACTGGAGGCCGGTCAGGTCTGCTTTGTCGGAGCGCAGGAACTGGTCCAGAAGCCAGTTGGTGCCCCAGAAATAAATGAAGCAAGCCACAACGCCGATAAATATGGTAAGAAACGCGCCTGTTACTTGTTCAAACACCTGAATCTCCCCTTTTTCAGATATTGAAGTCTTGCGGGTCAGCTAACCCGGCGCCATCAAAGTGCGCCGGGTCATATCTTGCTTGGGTCGTTTATTTAATCGCGTCCCAGGAGGCCTGAATTTCATCAGCCACTTCCTGAGCGGATTTGCCCGAGGTGTAGTCGACCATACCTGTCCAGAAGGAACCCGCGCCGATAGCACCGGGCATCAGGTCGGAACCGTCGAAGCGGAATGTGGTTGCGTTGGCCAGAATTGCTCCCAGTTTACGCAGGGTGTCGTTGGCATATTTGGAAGTGTCAACGCCGGTGTGCGGTGTGAGGAACCCGGCCAGACCCATCCAGATTTCCTGGGCTTCGGGCTTTTGCAGATAACGCACGAAGGCCTGCGCGGCTTCGCTGTCATTGGTAATGGCGAACAGAGTGCCACCGCCAAGGACAGGACGACCAAGGTCTTTCTCGGCATAGGCGGGGAAGTAGAAGAAGTCCGCATCGGTGCCCAGTTCCGTGCCTTCAGGGAAGAAGGCGGGGATGAAGGATGCCTGGCGGTGCATATAGCACTTGGGCGGAACCGCAAACAGGCCCTTGGGGCTGTCGCGGAAGTCGGTCGAGCCGACCGCAGCTGCGCCACCATCGACCCAATCGTCATTGCGGGCAAACATGCCAAAGGTTTCAATGGCAGCCACGACCCGGGGGTCGTTGAACGGCATTTCATTGGTCACCCACTGGTCATAGACTTCGGGGGGCTGCGTGCGCAGCATGATGTCTTCCACCCAGTCGGTTGCAGGCCAGCCGGTGGCACCGCCAGAACCCAGACCGATGCACCAGGGCGTTCCGCCATCGGCAACAATCTGCTCGGAGAGAGCTATCAACTCTTCCATGGTGCCAGGTACTTCGTAACCGGCATCAGCGAAGTTATCCGGTGAATACCAGACAAGCGACTTCACATCAGCCTTGAAGGGCATGGCGAACATTTTGGTATCGCCGTTCTCGTCCGGGTAGCTGGAAAGATCGACCCAGGACTGGCCGGCGGCGTAGTTCTCTATGACATAGTTTTTGACGTCATCGCCGATCGGGGTCAGGCTGCCCCGTGCGGCAAGGTCTGCTGCCAGACCAGGTTGCGGAAAGACAGCAATATTTGGTGCCGAGCCCGCGGAAACGTCGATGACAATCTGCTGCTCGAAGCTGTCCGAACCCGCATATTCAACGCTGGCTCCGGTTGCCTCGACAAATCCGTCGATGACTTTTTGAAAGTTTTCCTGGTCAACTGTGAGCCAGGGGCCAAAAATGGTCAGGTTCTGCCCGGACAAATCAGGCATTCCGTTGGAAGCGGCGCTGACGCCACTAACCGAAGCCATAAGCAATGCTAAAGCGGACGCACCCGCCAAAAGTTTAGTGTGCATGTTTTTCCTCCCGTTGCACTTCTGGGTTCAAAATTTACCCTCCGCCAGAACCCGAATTTTTGCCACCCTTTTCAACCCAGTGAAGATTTGCCAAAACGTTTCGGGAACCAAAACGTTTTGGAAGTCGGGTGCGGCAATCTCTGGCCATGTTGCGGTGCTTTAAGGTTGCATAAAGAATTGCGCTTGCCAAGATGGTTTGGGCAGGGGCGGGCAATTAATGAAAGCCCTGCAATATCAATGACATAGGCCTCGAATTGGATCGTCCGATAAATTTGCAACACCCCAAATGCACCCTACAGATGCCCTTCGCTGAGGTCGGGAACCGCTTCAAGCATTGCCGATGCGATCCGAGAGAAGGCCTGTGCCTCGGCGCTATCGGGGTGGGCGAAAACGACCGGTGCCCCCGCATCCGACTGCTCGCGGATAGCCATGTGCAGGGGCACCTCACCCAGAAATGGAATGCCCAGTTTTTCGGCTTCGTCCCGGGCACCACCGTGGCCAAATATATCGTAGCGCACCCCGGTGTCCGGGGCGACAAAATAGCTCATATTTTCGATGAGACCGAGCACGGGCACTTTCATGCGTTTGAACATATTTACAGCGCGGCGCGCGTCGATCAGGGCGAGATCCTGTGGCGTCGAGACAATTACCGCACCGGCTACCGCAACAGACTGGCCCAGGGAAATCTGGATGTCGCCGGTTCCCGGGGGCAGGTCGATGATGAGCACATCAAGCTCGCCCCATTCGGTTTCCCGAAGCAGTTGCCTCAGGGCCGACGAGGCCATGGGACCGCGCCAGACAACAGCCTGGTCGGCCTCAACCATGGGTCCGATGGACATGGTCTTAAGCCCGAATGCCTCAAAGGGCAAAAACAGTTTTTCGTCACGAAAGGCCGGTTTTCCCTCAATCCCGAGCAGTTTGGGAATGGAGGGACCATAGAGATCCGCATCGAGCACGCCCACTTTCAGGCCCTTGTCTTTCAGGGCCAGCGCCAGATTGACTGAACAGGTGGATTTTCCCACACCCCCCTTGCCCGACGCCACCATGATTATATTTCTGATGCCCTCGACCGGCCGGGGGGCGCTTGGGGCCGCCTGTGGTGGTGGCGCACCCGGTTTCCCCGCTCCGGCAGGCGCGTTGTCCGCCGTCAGCGAAACCAGAACCTTGCGCCCCTCTGCCACTTCCTCAGCGGCCTCGGTTGCGGCGGCGCGCACCGGACCAAAGGCCCCCTCCATACCCGCTTCGACGGATATGGCCAGCGCCAGGGCGCTGGGGGTAACAATTATTTCGCTGAGACCGGGATAGTTGGCAAGATTGCCGCCACCGGGCACGGGTACTTTCTTCAGCGCCTCACGGACGGCAAGAGCTACGGGGTTCTCGGACATTTCCTGCCTGTTCTAGAGTATGGACTGACCGGTTGAGGCCCAGTCCTTGACAAAGCCCTCCAGACCCTTGTCGGTCAACGGGTGGCCATACATCTTGTGAATAATGGCCGGGGGAATTGTAGCCACATCGGCACCTGAAAGCGCCGCATCGGAAACGTGATTGAGCGTGCGGATCGAAGCTGCGAGGATTTCAGTGGTGAACGCATAGTTGTCATAAATCGTACGAATGTCGGCGATCAAATCCATGCCTGACAGATTTATGTCATCCAGACGCCCGATAAAGGGAGAGATATATGTCGCCCCCACTTTGGCGGCGAGCAGGGCCTGATTGGCGGAAAAACACAGGGTAACATTGGTCTTGATGCCATTGTTTGAGAAGTGTTTGCAGGCTTTGAGCCCGGCCGGAGTTACCGGAATTTTTATCGTGACATTGGAAGCGATCTTGGCCAGATGCTCGCCCTCGGCGATCATTCCCTCAACGTCAAGGGCAGCGACTTCGGCGGAAACCGGACCGTCGACGATTTCGCAGATTTCGGCAATCACCTGCTTGAAATCACGACCTGATTTGGCAATCAGGGAGGGGTTTGTGGTAACACCGTCAAGCAGGCCGGTGGCCTGAAGCTCGCGGATATCATCAACTTCGGCGGTATCAACAAAAAACTTCATTTCTGAACCTTTCCGGGTGGGGGAAGCGAGAAACCGTTCAGGTCCCGTCTCCCGGCGTGACCCTATCTGGGTTGATTGTGTATCATCGTCTGGCGGTTTCGCAAGAACAAAGCAGTGGGAACCATCCAAAACCCATCAGGGCCGAGAGTTCGCGCACTCCTCAGCCAACAACCTCCACAATGGCTCTGGCCAGTGCATCGGTATCGTCAACGGGCACCCCGGCGACATTAACCCGGCTGTCGTCGATCAGATAGATGCCCTTTTCTGCCTTGAGCCTTTTCACCGCATCGGGGGAGAGGCCAAGTAGGGAAAACATGCCACGGTGCTCGGCGACAAAGTCAAACTCGTCGGAATTGGAAAGTTTTCGCAGGGAGGCGGCCAGTTTGGTGCGCGATGCAAGCATCTGCTCACGCATCTGCTTGAGTTCCGCTTCCCATTGCTTGCGCAATCCGGGGTCAGCCAGAATTGTGCGCACAATTTCAGCGCCATGGTCGGGCGACTGGGAAAAGGAGGCGCGGATAATATTGGCCATTTGCGAAAAAATAATATCGGCGCCGGGTTTATCGGAAGCGACCCCGATAGCGACCCCAGCGCGTTCACGATAAAGACCGAAATTTTTCGAAGCCGAGAAGCCGATCATCATTTCAGGGCAGGTTTGGGCGATTTTGCGCACCCCGTAAGCATCGGCCTCAAGCCCGTCGCCAAACCCCAGATAGGCAAGGTCAAGGAAGGGAAAGGCCCCGGTGCGTTTCATGCTCTCAGCCACCTTGTCCCATTGCTCCGGGGTCAGATTGGCTCCGGTGGGGTTGTGGCAGCAAGCATGCAGGAGCACGATATCATCAGGGCCGAGGCGATCCAGCGTTGCCATCATGTCGTCAAAGCGCACCGTGCGAGTCAAAGGGTCG
>DROE01000186.1 GCA_011322005.1 Devosia sp. | reverse complement strand
GTGTGTTGAAAGCCAGCGCTATCAGAAAAGCCAGCTCCAGCGAGGGCGCATATTTGGCGTTTTCAATGGCAACGATTGTCTGGCGCGTCACCCCGACAATTTCGGCCAGTTGCTTTTGCGTCATTTCATCGTGGTCAAAACGCAACCGGCGGATATTGTTGACAACCCTGCCCTTTTTTTCCCGGTTGCCCACCATGCTCAAAACCCCCGCCGATAGAGGAACAACTGCACCAGTCCCTCAACCAGGCTGGCGGCAAAAAAGGAGAAAACAATGATGTTGAACGTTGCGAAATAAGTCTGGCCCAGAGCCAGCCCAATCATGGCCCCGACAAACCCCATCGCGATGATGTAATAGGCAACACGCAGGGCGCGAAGTTCAATCAGCCTGTCGCGCTCATCGACAACGGGTGAGGGTTTGGCCTCCCTGGCGATAATCGCATGGGCGGTGCTGAACACGATTTGCGCAATGATATGGACAACAATCCCGCCAAATACCAGCCACAGGACTGACTTGCCGATTTGTGCACCGGCGTCGGGCCCCTCAAACGCACCCGCCTGATACATCTGACGGGTGAAGTAGGCGTAGAGCGCAAAAACAATCACCCCTGAAACCAAGGATACAAGGACATTTTTTTCCTGATAGGTCATAGGATTCTCCGTTGCCGGTCCAACCGGTATGTAATGTAGGTTTTACGTGATGTAAATTAAATCATTCCTTGTGTCAATTATTTTTGACTCTATGTCGCAAATTCCTTCCCTGTTTTCGCATTTGGAGGGCAAAGCCATGCGCACCCTCTCTCCCTTGGCGGGGAGATCGGGGGGGTGATACGGAGCGGGCCGTAAACGCCACCCGCCACCCCGTCGAAAAACAGGAGCCCACACGTCATTGCAAGCGCCTCATCCTGAGCTTGTCGAAGGAACGGCGCGTGGCAATCCAGAATTTTCACGCCAGTGCATCACAACTCTGGATTGCTTCGTCGGCCAAACCTCCTCGCAATGACGCATGACTTTGGACCCTGCCGGTCGTTCCCACTGCACCGTCCCGGACCCAATCCGGGACCTCACTTACCAAGAAAAAAGACCCCGGATCAGGTCCGGGGCTGCGCAGCGAATTGAGGTAACGGTGTTCTCCCCGTCCTTCGAGACGGCCCGCGGCCTCCTCAGGATGAGGGTTTGCAACCCCTTCTCCCTCCCCCCCCTTTTGCGGGGGAGGCCGGGGTGGGGGGATATGCCAACTGTGCCACAAGCGCGCGAACAGCAGTTGGAGCACTTCCCCCACAAGCAAAGCGACCGGCTGAGCCAATGCTTAAGCGGTCGCTCAACAGGTGGGAGGCTGGAAGACATGTTCGGCTTTAGCGCATATGCCTCATGCGGGCGATCTCGTCATACTCGGCCTGCTCGGCCTTGTTTTCCTCGGCCACAACCCGGCCGTGCTCGCGCTGGCTCAGGAGTTCAACCTTTTTCAGCTCCTCAAGCGCTTCGGCGAGTTCGTCCTGGGCCGCTTCGAGCTTTTCGCGCATGTCCTCGGCTGAAGCCAGAAGATTGTCCCGCCTCTGCAATGCCGCCTTGGCAAAAGTTGAATAGGCAAAATGACTGGCGTCCGAAATGCCGGTCTTGTTGTGTTCCAGCTCAATCTGCTGGTCCAGTTCGCCGGCCATTCTTTCAAAATCGGCCATCATCATTTCAATCTGACTGACGGCCCGTCTTTTTTCGTCCACCTGAAACTTCTTGAGCCGAATAAGACTCTCATTGCGCGATTTCATGACTTGTACTCCTTACCCAATCAAGTCGTTCCTTCCGGCGCGCCTGCCTTTTCAACAATATCTGAAAGCAACTCATAGCCTTCAGCTATTGATGTGCGCTCATCCTGACTCTGGCTCAAAAACGCCTCCAGAGCCGGGTTGACGGCAATCGCCCGGTCTACCTTCGGATCTGATCCTTTTCGGTATGCCCCCAACCGGATCAGTTCCTCCATATCGGCATAAACCGACAAATACTCCCGCGCCTTGTTCAGCACCGGCTGCACCTGTTCAGGCACGCAGGCGGGCATGGTGCGCGAAACGGACCTTAGCACATTGACCGCCGGATACCTCCCGCGCTCGGCTATTGCCCGCTCCATTACAATATGCCCGTCCAGTATTCCGCGTACCGCGTCGGCAATGGGCTCATTGTGATCGTCACCTTCCACCAAAACGGTAAATAGACCGGTAACAGATCCACAATTAACCAGGCCCGGCCCCGCCCGCTCCAGCAGCCGGGGCAATTCGGCAAAAACCGTTGGGGGGTAGCCCTTGGCCGTGGGTGGCTCGCCGATGGCCAGCCCGATTTCGCGCTGGGCCATGGCAAAGCGGGTAAGGCTGTCCATCATGCACAGCACATCTTTGCCCCGGTCGCGAAAATATTCAGCCAGCGTCAGGGTGAGATAGGCGGCCTGACGCCGCATCAGTGCCGGCTCGTCCGAGGTAGCCACCACCACGATGGCTTTTTTCAGGCCCGCCTCGCCCAAATGGTCGGCCACGAATTCGCGCACCTCGCGCCCCCGCTCCCCGATAAGTCCGATAATGGCCACGTCGCATTGAGTGTTGCGCGCCATCATCGACATCAGAACGGATTTGCCCACTCCCGATCCGGCAAAAATCCCCAACCGCTGACCCTTGCAAACGGTTGTAAAACTGTTCAGCGCCCTGACTCCCAGGTCAAGCGGCGTGCCCACCCTGTCGCGCTTATGGGCCGGCAGCGGCGACGCCCGAAGCGCCCGTGCGTCCTCTCCGGCGCGCAAAGGGGGGCCATCGTCGATGGGTTCGCCATTGGCATTGATAACCCGCCCCAGCCAGTTCTGTGCGGGATAGACCGCCCCGTCATGCCCGGCAAAAATCGCCCTGCACCCCAGCCGCACCCCCTCTACCGGCCCGAACGGCAGACACAGCGCATGGCCGTCACGAAAGCCGATGATTTCGCACTCCAGCGAGGTACCGGATCCGGTTTCAATCTTCACCCGGCCCCCGACCCTGAGTTCGCGCACCGGCCCCACAATTTCGAGCAGAAGGCCCCGGACGGCCTTGACCCGTCCAAACACCTCCACCTCGTCAATGGCCTCGATATCGGCAATCAGCGATTTCAATGCGAACAGCCACCCTTTTGATTCGCCTCCAGTATGTCGACCAGTAACAAAATATTAAGCAAAAAGCGTTACCAACCGTCATTGGGCCATATTTTTTTCCGCGCGCGCAAGCAGCGGAGTTTCGCCTTTTTCTCCCCAATTCGTTGAGTCCAGAGAGTCCGATATAGGGGTTTCTTAATCTAATTCATTAAGAAATATAATTCGTATTTCACCTTTGTTTTCAATGGTTTAATATTATTCGCCCCTAACACCACTTGCGTATTGCACTGCCGAATTAAACTTTGTTAACTATTAGCCAATAGGATTTGGGTTGCATCCAGTAGGAAAAATGGAATGTCAGTCACGCATGGACGGCATTCGCGTTCCAGCAAGGAACAGACAGATTTAAGGGGATTGTCATGCGGGTACTCTTGATTGAGGACGACAGCGCCACCGCTCAGAGCATCGAGTTGATGCTGAAGTCCGAGAGCTTTAATGTCTACACCACCGACCTGGGCGAGGAAGGTGTGGATCTGGGTAAGCTCTATGACTACGACATTATTCTTTTGGATCTCAACCTGCCCGACATGAGCGGTTATGAAGTGCTGCGCACTTTGCGCGTGGCCAAGGTCCAGACGCCCATTCTCATTCTGTCAGGCCTGGCCGGCATCGAAGACAAGGTGCGCGGCCTTGGTTTTGGCGCCGATGACTACATGACCAAGCCCTTCCACAAGGATGAGCTGGTGGCCCGCATCCACGCCGTGGTGCGCCGTTCCAAGGGTCACGCCCAGTCCATCATCACGACCGGGGAACTGGCGGTCAACCTGGACACCAAGACCGTGGAGGCAGGCGGTCAGCGCGTGCACCTGACGGGCAAGGAATACCAGATGCTCGAATTGCTTTCGCTGCGCAAGAACACCACCCTGACCAAGGAGATGTTCCTCAACCATCTCTATGGCGGCATGGACGAGCCCGAGCTGAAAATCATCGATGTGTTCATCTGCAAGCTGCGCAAGAAACTCTCGGTGGCCACCGGGGGCAAGAACTACATTGAAACCGTCTGGGGCCGCGGCTATGTCTTACGCGAAATGGAAGGCGACGAGCTTTCCCAGAGCGCCTGATTTTACTCAAGACCAGCGGCGGGCCTTCCTGAAACCCTGTGCAGATTGCGCAGGGTTTTTGGTTTGGGCGCTGTCGGGAAAAAATGCCAGCCCACCGGCGCGCGGCCGCAAAGCGAGCACTTACTCTGGATGGGGGCCGGGGGAGCACCGGCCGGAGCTCAGGAGAAGCCCCTGTCGCGGTGCGGACAGTTTCCAAGGCCAGTGCTTTGGCCGGCGGGGTGTTGCGCCTTATTTCTGGCTCTGGCTCAGCATCAGGCCCAATGTCACGATTCCGGCCGAAACAAAACGCCAGACTCCAAAGCCCTCTTTAAGCACGAATATAGAAATGAGGGCGGCCAGCAGAACACTCGTTTCCCGAAGGGCGGAAACCATGCCCATGGGCGCCACGGCCAGCGCCCAGATGATAATCCAGTAGGCAAAAACCTGCATGGTGCCGCCGAGCATGATGGCACCCGGACGGGAGTTTACAACTTTCAACATGCCTCTTTTCTTAATCGCCAGGGCAACAAGAAATGTCAGAATTCCGTCGCCCAGGGTCAGCCAGACGGCAAACCCCAGCACCGAGCCGGCCGAGCGGGCACCAATACCGTCAATCACCGTATAGGTAGCAATGCAGACCCCCGTGGCCAGGGCCAGCAGGGTGGCGTTCTTGTTGACGGCGCCGGAACCGGTTTTATCCAGAGTTAAGGACATGACCCCCACCGACAGGGCAACAATACCCACCAATACAACCGGGTGCACATATTCACCAACGAAAACGATTGCGCCAATGGAAACCAGAATGGGGGCGGAACCGCGGGCAATGGGGTAAACCTGACCCAGGTCCCCGTACTGGTAGGCTTTTGGCAGAACCAGATTATAGCCCGTATGCACAAGGATGGAGAGGGCCAGAATCGGCCAGGCAGCGGGGTCGGGCGCCTCCACAAAAGGCAGAACGGCCAATGAAACACCGGCACCGGCAAGGGTGATCCAGGCCATTACCGAGAGCCGGTCGCCAGAAGCCTTGATCAAGGTGTTCCAGCCCGCGTGCAGGGCCGCGGCGAAAAAAATCATGACGACAATGGTGGAGTCCAAGGGAACAGCTCTCCAGCGCTCGGGATGCGCGGCTCCCCATGCGCCTGCCCGCCGGTCAAGTCAAGCACTTTTTGTTTGAGTGCTTGCCCGGCAAAAAAAATCAACTAAAGGTGGGCAGCGGAACCGGGTGCGGGTTATTCGGGCCATCAGCGACTTTTCAGCGAGAGAATTTGAATGTTTGTTTCGGTTTTCGACCTGTTCAAAATCGGGGTTGGCCCGTCCTCCTCACATACGATGGGTCCGACGCTGGCGGCGGGGCGCTTTGTCAGGCTGGTGCAGGAAACTCCGGGCTGTCTTTCCCAGGGGTGCCGGATGGAAGTCTCCCTGTTCGGCTCGCTCGCTCATACCGGGGTTGGTCACGGCACGCTACGGGCGGTCACCGCCGGTCTGCTGGGTTTTATGCCGGAACAAAACCCGGAGGAAGTGAGCGCGGCAATCGGCGAGCTTTCACAAGGATGCACTCTTTCGTGTGGGATGGACGCCTCTGTCGGTTTCGACCCGGAAACTTCATTCAATCTCGACAAGACAACGCGCAAAAACCATCACCCCAACGCGCTTGCATTTTCGATCGTGGACGGGGAGGGGACGGTTGCGCTCGAGGAGACCTATTATTCGGTGGGCGGGGGCTTTGTGCTTTGCGAAAAGGAGATGGAGGCCGCGTCCGGGAGGCAGGAAAAAGGTCCGGAGATACCCTTCGCTTTTCACTCGGCCGGGGAAATGCTGGCCATGGGGGAAGCTTCGGGCAAAAGCATCGCTGAGATGAAGCGGGCCAACGAGGAAACGCTCTGTTCTGCAAGCGAGATTGAAGCGCGGCTTGCCGACATCTGGGCTGCAATGGACGCCTGCATTGCGCGGGGGCTGGCGGCAAGGGGCGAGTTGCCGGGGGGCCTGAAGGTCAAGCGGCGGGCGGGGGGGATGTTTGAGGCCTTGAGTGCAGAGCGGGGCAGGAACGCGGTGCCGCTGCACTCGGCCATAGACTGGATTTCAGCATACGCCATGGCGGTGAACGAAGAAAACGCCGCCGGTGGACAGGTGGTGACCGCTCCCACCAACGGGGCGGCAGGAGTGTTGCCGGCGGTCATCCGCTATTATCTGGAGCACATGCCTGATGCGGACAAAAGAAACGTGCCCGACATGCTTTTGTGCGCGGCGGCAATCGGGGGGCTGATAAAGTACAACGCCTCGATATCGGGGGCCGAGGTTGGCTGTCAGGGCGAAGTGGGCTCGGCCAGCGCAATGGCGGCGGCGGCCCTTTGTCTGGCCATGGGCGGCAGCAACGCCCAGATTGAAAACGCGGCTGAAATCGCACTGGAGCATCATCTGGGCATGACGTGCGATCCGGTGGCGGGGCTGGTGCAAATCCCCTGTATCGAGCGCAACGGCATGGGGGCGGTGAAAGCCGTGGCGGCGGCTTCGCTGGCCATGCACGGGGATGGCTCCCACAAGGTCTCGCTGGACCAGTGCATCGAAACCATGCGGGCCACCGGCGCGGATATGGACGAACGCTACAAGGAAACCTCGCTTGGGGGGTTGAGTGTCAGCGTAGTGGAGTGTTGAGGGTTTGCCTATCCCTTCACCCCGGCCCTCCTCCATGAAAGAGGGAGGGGGAAGGGGTACTCCCGGCGAACGACTGAGGCGACCTTACCTCTCCCTGCCGGGGAGAGGTCGGACCGACAGGCCCGGGTGAGGGGCGTTTGCTCGCGCTGAGCTACTGGTCGCTCACAAAGACGAATGCGTATTTGTTTCCAACCCGCCATCACCAAAAAGTTTTTTGCGCTTGAGCGGCAAAAGTGGTTTCACGGTGATATATGCCAAAAATTGAATGTTTGGTGTGTTTTGAAACGCAAAAAAATACTGGAGAACTGAACATGAAAATCATGAAGGTCGCCATTGCTGCAATGGTTGCGCTCGGGCTTGGTGCCGGTGCCGCCGCCGCCAGTTCCGATGGCAACGCGCTGGTGCATTCCCGGGATTTCCGGGGGCAGGTCTATATGATGAACCAGCAGCATATGTCGCTTTATTATTATGCCAAAGATGCTGCCGGGGTCTCAAACTGTTATGACACCTGCGCCGCCAACTGGCCTCCGGTTGTGCTGGACGCCAATGCGGTTCTTGGGGAAAATTATTCGCTGATTGCGCGCACCGACGGCACCATGCAGGCGGCCTTCAAGGGCCAGCCGCTTTACCTCTTTGCCGGGGACAAGGATGTGGGCGACATCAATGGCGACGGCGTTGGCGGGGTGTGGATGCTGGCCAGGCCTTAGGGCATTTCATGTTTTGAAGCGGGTTGAGACCCCGGCTCGGAGGCCGGGGTGATTTGTGATGTGATTCCCCCTCAATCTGGTTATGCCCCCTCACCCCAACCCTCTCCCCAGCGGGGAGAGGGGGAAGAGGGTAGCGCTCCTGCAAAACGGGGATTCAGGAGGGGCGGAGTTTTGGAGGCGGCCTTCGGCCTTATCAGGATGAGGGGTGGTTTTTCTTATGCCGGTGAGCTGTGGCCATTTCGCTCGCGCGAATTCGCTGGTACTCACCGCTCCCGCGGGGGCGCCACACGAGGGGCGGCTTGCTCTTCGCTCGCCATGCGAAAAACCGCTATGCGCTTTTTCTGGCAGCCCTCATACACTCCCCACCGTCTTGAGGCGGGCGCGGGGGTGGACCTCGTTCTGGGAGAGGACCACCGTCTGGGGCCGGAAGCGTTCGATGATGGCGCGCACATGGGGGCGGATAGAGGGCGAGGTGATGAGCACCGGAATTTCGCCAAGCTGGGCGGCGCTTTCAAATGCTTCCTGAATGGCGGCAATGAACTCCTGCAGTTTTGAAGGGGCCATGGCCAGATGGCGCTGGTCGCCCTCACCCACCATGGCATCGTGGAAATCGCGTTCCCATTGCGGGGTCAGGGTAAGCAGGGGAAGGGTGCCGTCGGGGGCGGAGTTTGCAGCACATAGCTGGCGGGCAAGACGCGAGCGCACATGCTCCGCAATTGCCTGGGGGGTCAGGCCGCTCCCGGCGACCTCGGCGATACCCTCAAGAATTGTGGGCAGGTCGCGGATTGAGATACGCTCATTGAGCAGGGTTTGCAGGACGCGCTGGATGCCGGAAACCGATATCTGGCCCGGAACGATGTCCTCGACCAGTTTTTGTTCGTCCTTGCCCAGATTTGAAAGCAGGTTCTGCACGTTTGCATAGGAGAGCAGTTCGGCGACATTGACCTTGAGCACCTCGGTGAGGTGGGTGGAGATCACCGTTGCCGGGTCGATGATGGTGTAGTTTTTCAGTTCGGCCTCATCGCGCAGGCCCTGTTCAATCCAGGTGGCGGGCAGACCGAATGTGGGTTCGGTGGTGTGGGTGCCGGGCAGGGTGATCTGCTTGCCCTCAGGGTCCATGACCATGAGCTGGTTGGGATAGATGGAGCCGGTGCCCGCATCGACCTCCTTGATCTTGATGGAGTAGTCGTTGGGCGGGAGCTGGATATTGTCCAGAATGCGCACCGGGGGCATCAGAAAGCCCAGTTCAAGGGCCAGTTGGCGGCGCAAGGCCTTTATCTGCTCGGTCAGACGGTCGGTGCCACTATTGTCCTCCTTGGCCAGATTGAGCAGGCCATAGCCCAGTTCCAGCTTGAGTTCATCAATCTTGAGGCTTTCGGAAACAGGTACTTCTTCGGATGGTTGTGTGTCCCTGGTTTCTTCGTTGTGCTGTGCGGCTTCTTTTTCCATTTCTGCTTTTTTATTGGCTTTTGAAGCGCGAAAGGAGAGGTAGCCGACACCGGCACCAAGCACCAGAAAGGGCAGAGCGGGCATGCCGGGCAGGAAGGCCATGACGCCCATCACCGCGGCGGACATGCCAAGGGCCTTGGGATAATTGGAGAACTGGGAGGCCAGCGCCTTGTCGGCGGAACCGGTCAGGCCGGCTTTGGAAACCAGCAGACCCGCGGATGTGGAAACGATTAAAGCCGGTATCTGGGAGACCAGCCCGTCGCCAACGGTGAGCAGGGTGTAAAAGTTGGCCGCCTCGCCAAAGCCCAGGCCCTGCTGGCCAACCCCGATGATGATGCCGCCGATGATGTTGATGAAGGTAATCAGCAGACCGGCGATGGCGTCCCCGCGCACGAATTTGGAGGCACCGTCCATGGCACCAAAAAATGAACTTTCATCTTCAAGGTCGCGGCGGCGCTGACGGGCTTCTGCCTCTTCAATCAGTCCGGCGGAAAGGTCGGCGTCAATGGCCATCTGCTTGCCGGGCATGGCATCAAGAGTAAAGCGGGCGGCAACCTCGGCGATGCGCCCCGAGCCCTTGGTGATGACGATGAAATTGACAATCAGCAGGATGGAAAAAACGATGATGCCGATGACAAAATTGCCGCGCATGACAAAATTGCCAAAGGCTTCGATGACATTGCCCGCGGCGGCGGGTCCGGTATGGCCTTCGGAGAGAATGAGCCGGGTGGAGGCCAGGTTGAGCGCCAGCCGGCTCATGGCGGCAATCAGCAGCACGGTGGGGAACACCGAGAATTCCAGCGGCTTTTTGATGAACAGGGTGGTCATCAGAATGAGCACGGAGAAAACGATGGAAACCGCCAGCAGCATGTCGAGCAGAACCGGGGGCAGAGGCAGAATGAGAACGACGATGATGCCCATCACGCCGGTGGCGAGGGCAATGTCGGACTGCTTCAGCAGATCAAACATATCTGCAAAAGACGGAAAGCGAAAACCCGAAGGGGGTGGTGCGCCGGTCTGGGGCTGGTCAGTCAAGCTCTGGGCCCCTTTTTATTGAAGCTGAATGGTTGATATTTGTGGTGCTTGAGGTTTCACGCGGCGCTGGTTCTCTGTTCGCCGGGACCGGGCACAGTCTCTCCCTCGCTGGCATATTGGTTGAGCTTGTTGCGCAGGGTGCGGATGGAAATGCCAAGGATGTTTGAAGCGTGGGTACGGTTGCCAAGGCAATGGTCCAGCGTATCCAGAATGAGGTCGCGCTCAACTTCGGCCACGGTACTGCCGACCATGGCGCGGGTGAGGTTCTGTGCGGTCTGGGCGGCTTCGGAAGCCAGGGAATGGTCCCGGGCGACCTCTGAAAGCCCTGAGCCGTCGGGCATGCGGATTTCCTCGGGGCCGATGGTGTCGCTTGAGGACAAAAGCACCGCCCGGTGCAGGGTGTTTTCCAGTTCACGCACATTGCCGGGCCAGGGGGCGCGCAACAATTCTTTCTTGGCTGTGTCACTGAGTTTGCGCTCGGGCAGGCCGTTGGCCTTGGCATATTTGGTAACAAAAAATTCGGACAGGGCGATGATGTCCCCGGGACGCTGCCTGAGGGCCGGGATTTTGAGATTGACGACATTGAGACGAAACAACAGGTCTTCGCGGAAGGTTCCCTCGGCCACAGCGGCGCCGAGGTCGCGGTTGGAGGTGGCAAGAATGCGGATGTCAACGGGCACCGGCCTGGTGCCGCCCACCCGGTCGATCAGGCGCTCCTGAATGGCGCGCAGCAGTTTGGACTGAAGGCGCACGTCCATTTCAGAGATTTCGTCCAGAAGAAGCGTGCCGCCATGGGCTTCCTCGAACTTGCCGATGCGCCGAGCAACGGCGCCGGTGAAGGCTCCCTTTTCATGGCCGAACAGTTCGCTTTCAAGCAATGCTTCGGGGATGGCGGCGCAGTTTATGGAAATAAAGGGCTTGCTGGCGCGCTTGGAACGGGCGTGCAGATATTTGGCCAGCACCTCCTTGCCCGTCCCGCTCTCCCCGGTAATCAGCACACTGGCTTGGGAAGGGGCAATCTGGTCGGCGAGCCTGATGAGGGAAGCCATTGAGGGGTCGCGATAAAGAAAGTCGGAACTTTCGCGGGCAACGGCGGCTATGACGGCGGCGATAAGCTCGGCATTGGGGGGAAGGGGGATATATTCCTTGGCACCGGCACGAATGGCGTTGACGGCGGCGGCGGCGTTGGTTTCGGTGCCGCAGGCGACAACGGGAATATGGATGCGCTCATCCTCAAGCGCGCTGATGAGGGCGGGAATGTCGACCATGACATCAACCAGCAGCAGGTCGGCGCCCTTGCCGCTTCTGAGCGAGGCCAGGGCGATCTGGATGGATGGGGCGTGGGCGACTTTTGCGCCGCCGTCCATGGCCAGTTTGGTGGCTTCAGAGAGCTGTCCCTCAAGAGCCCCGATTATGAGAAGTCGCATGTTTCTTGTTCCTTTTATGCGGGTCAGGCCGATTTGATGATCTCGGTCATGGTCACTCCGAGCCGGTTTTCAACCAGGACGATTTCGCCACGGGCCACCAGCCGGTCATTGACATGGATGTCCACAGCCTCGCCAACCTGCCGATCCAACTCCAGCACGGTGCCGGAGTCCATCTGGAGCAGTTCGGCGACCGGAATGCGGGCGCGCCCCAAAATCACAGAGATGCGCACGGGTACGTCAAAGACCGCTTCAAGGTCTTCCGCTGTTTTTTCGGAAACGGGACCGGGTGCATCTTTTTCGGGGGGCTGCATTTCCTGCAAGGGGATTTCACCTGAACCGGCGTCGGTCCCGTTCCGGTCCGGGGCTGTGCCCACCTCCGACTGGACATTTGCGTCGGTATCAGTGTCAGTGCTCATTGCTCGGTTTCCT
Organism: Devosia sp.; assembly: GCA_011322005.1. Classification (GTDB taxonomy): domain Bacteria; phylum Pseudomonadota; class Alphaproteobacteria; order Rhizobiales; family Devosiaceae; genus DROE01. Next base: position 6,121 of record DROE01000186.1, on the reverse strand, counting down.
TCACAGGGGCGGCTTGGGACTTTTCGGGGTCTGCCGGTCTGGCGGTCTGGCTGTCCAGAAACCGGGAAATGCGCGCATCAATCTGGTCCGAAAGTGCCGAAATATCGCGCACCAGGCCTCCATCGACCCATTCCAGACGGGCATCGCCCAGAGAGATTTCGGGTTCACCAAGTATGACCAGACGACCCGAAAACCCACTGGTTTGCATCTGCGCTTCGGCTTCCTGCTTGACCCTGTCGGCAAGTTGGGGACTACAGCGGATTACCAGATGAGGCACATTCTCCAGAGAAGCAAAACACTCGCTGATGAGCTTTTCGATCTCACCAAGCGGTCTGCGGGCGATCATGTTTCCGGCAAGTTTTTTTGCGACGCTCAAGGCGAACTGAATGGCCTGGGCCATGTTGTTTTTCTGCCATATGTCAGCCGATAGCTCTATCTCACGGGCCTTTTCAAGCAGTGCTGCTGCGTCTTTGCTCAAAGCTTTGGCGGCGGTTGCGGTGGCGCTGTTCTCGCCGTCTGTCAAACCACGGGCATAGCCTTTTTCTTCGGCTTTTGTGAGCAAATCGGCCAAGGCGTACTCGCTGATTATGCGAGATTTCTCGTTGGCCTGGCCCAGGTCCAGGTCGAAGGCAAACCTGGCGGGTGAAGCGGTGGCGCTCATCCGATCATTTCCTCTTCGCGACCTTTGTTGATCTGAATCTCACCCTTGGCGGCAAGGTCCTTGGCGGTATTGACCATCTGGCTTTGTGCTTCATCAACGTCGGAAAGCCGGACCGGGCCCATGGCCTCCATATCGTCCCTGGCCATCTTTGCGGCACGCGCGGACATATTTGAGAAGAACAGGTCCTTGGCCTTGTCGCTGGCACCCTTGAGGGCCATGGTCAGGGTGTTCTTGTCCATGGACTGAAGCAGTTTCTGAATTGCGCCTGGGTCCAGATTTATCAAGTCGTCAAACGTGAACATCAACTCGCGGATGCGTTCTGAGGCTTCTCGGTCTGCCTCTTCCAGCGAGGTCAGGAACCGGGTTTCTGTCTGACGATCAAACGAGTTGAAAATGTCCGCCATCTGCTCGTGGCTGTCGCGGCGCTGGGTGTGGGAAAGAGTGGACATGAACTCGATGCGCAGGGTGGATTCTATTTTTTCCAGAATTTCCTTTTGCACCGGGTCCAGCGCCAGCATGCGCTGCACCACATCCAGGGCGAGTTCTTCGGGCAAAACCGCCAGAATTCGGCTGGCATGGTCTGTCGAGAGCTTGGAGAGGATGACGGCAACGGTCTGGGGATACTCATTCTTGAGATAGGAGGCCAGTATGTCTTCCTGAACGTTGGAGAGTTTTTCCCAGATGTTGCGTCCGGCGGGCCCACGGATTTCTTCCATGATGGAATCAACGCGCTCGCCCGGCAAAAATGAGAGCAGGAGGCGTTCAGTGGTTTCAGCGTTGCCGGAAACGGAGCCGTTTGATGATATGCCGGTAACAAATTCGACCAGCAGCGCATCCAGCATTTCCTGGGTTATAGGACCCAGCATGGACATGGCGCGGGAGAGCTGGCGGATTTCGACTTCATCAAGTTCCTCGAATATTGGCTTGCCATGGTCGGGGCCAAGGGCAAGTAAAAGAGCGGCGGCTTTTTCCGCACCTTCCAGATTGCGCGCCTCGGCATCGGCGCCCACAAGGCCCGAGGCGCTGGCGGTGTTCTCAGTATTTGCGAGCCGGGTGGAGGCCATGGTCTTCTACGCTGCCTGATGGAGCCAGTCACGCACGATGACAGAGGCCTGTTTGGGGTTTTCAACGACCAGGTCTCCAACGCTTTCAAGGGCGCGGGACTGGGCTTCTCCTTCCGACCTGGCTTTGTTCATATAGGCAGGTTCGGGAGCGTCAGCGGCCTCCGCCACGGCCTCGAGCGCTTCAGCGGCGTTTGTGGGCGCGGGACCCATTTCGGTGGGCGCGGGCAGGGGCATGGGCGCTTCAGGTTCCAGAACCCGTTTGATGAGCGGGCGCATGACAAACAGCATCAGGGCAATGGAAACCAGCAGGGTGACCAGCATTTCGGCCGCCGACATCAGGTCATCCCGGGTAAAGTCGAGCAGGGAGGGACCTTCGGTTCCAACAGCAGCTATGTCAGGCCGCTCGGCGAACTGCATGTTGATCACGTCGAGTTGGTCACCCCGGTTCGCGTCAAAGCCGATGGCGGCGCGCACCAGAGCCCTGATCTGCTCTATCTCGGCATCGGAGCGGGGTTGATAGAGCGACGCGCCGCTGGCGTCCTGGGTATAAATCCCGTCAACCACGACGGCGACCGAGATACGCTTGATCGAGCCGGCCTCGTTGATTTCGGTCTGGGTGGATTTGGAGATTTCGTAGTTGATGGTTTCCTCGGTCGTGGAGGAGTTTTCCGTGCTGGCGTTGCCTGCTCCCTCGGCCACGTTTCCGGGCAATTCGTTGCCAATGCTCACCGGTCCGCCATTGGCGGGGGAACTGCTGGAATTGTCGAGCTCGCGGGACTGGGTGGAGCGCACGACCTGCCCATCGGGGTCATAGGTTTCTATGGTCGTGGTCTGGCGGTTGAAATTCAGTTCCGCGGAGACCTGCACACGTACGCGGCCGGGGCCAACGATATTGGCCAGCATTTCTTCAAGCCGGGTGCGAAGGCGGGTCTCAATGGTATCGGCACGGGCGGCGAGGTCACCGGAAATCGCGGTAGCCGAATCATCACCATTTCCCGCGGCCAGCAAGCGACCGGCACTGTCGATGATTGAGACCTGATTGGGGCTCATGCCTTCCACGGCGGCGGAAACAAGATGCTGAATAGCGCTGATTTCGGAGCCGGAAAGTACGCCTCTGACCCCAAGGGTGATGGAGGCTGACGGGTCCTGGCGCTCACGGCGGAACAACTCGCGCTTGGGCAGAACCAGGTGAACACGGGCGGTCTGAATGCGCGCCAGGGAGGTGATGGTGCGGGCCAATTCCCCCTCCATGGCGCGGACAAGATTGACATCCTGCACGAAAGATGTGGCGCCCAGCGTGCTCTGGGTATCAAAAATCTCATAACCCACTTGCCTGCCGTGGGCAGGCCGTCGCCCGCCAGTTCCATGCGAATGGCCGTGATGCGGTCGCGGGGTACCAGAATGGTTTCGCCCTGGCCCCGCACTTCGTGTGGCACACCGGTGGATTGGAGTTTGGCGACGATGGCGGCGGAGTCATCAAACGAGAGGCCCGAATAGAGCGGGGCGAGCTGGGGCGAAGTTATGCGGAAGATCAAGAACGCAAAAAAGCCCAGCATAAGAACGGCAACGAGCCCCATGGCCGCAATGCGGGCAAGACCCAACCGCTGAAGGATTTCTGAAGCATTATTCATACGCAAGAGCCCGACACGTAGGATTTTTCGATTGCCCCAAATCAAATCCGGGGTGGGCAAAATTTACCTAGCGTATGGTAAACAATATCTTAACCGATCAGGATGGAATGCAATTTGATGGCGGAATTTTACGTTTCGAGCGCATAAGGGCGCGCGCAGGGGCCGCGTTCCTGCAGGCGCGGGAATATACCCGAGGGGGATGTTCCCCGGAATTTTACGGGGAGGGGCAGGGGCCGGGGATCACCCCTCGCGGTAGTGCTGTATCCAGGTGGTGCGCAGACCGGCCAGGCCGTGCTTGTCGATGGCTGCCTGCCAATTCAGAAACTCGTCAACGCTGAGGGTATAGCGGGTGCAGGCCTCTTCGAGGCTGAGGAGTCCGCCGCGCACAGCGGCAACAACTTCGGCCTTGCGGCGGATAACCCAGCGACGGGTATTGGTGGGCGGCAAATCAGCAATCGTTAGGGGACTGCCATCTGGGCCGATAACGTACTTTACACGCGGACGCATTTGCACGGTCATTTTACTCTCAACTCAACCTGACCTTTACTATCAGGGCACACTAAAGTACGCGACTTAAGAATTGCCTAAACCCATAGTTACAAGTGGTTAAGAGTTTTGCAGAAGTGTAAAATGATCCCGGTTTCAGGCGGTTTCGGGCATGCGCACGGAGGTAACGGACGAAAGATAAATGCGGGCACCGTTCACAATCAGCACCGGCTCGCTCTCGGACAGGTCCACCCCGCTTACCGTGCCGGACATCTGGGTGGTGACGGGCACATAGGCACCATCTCCATCACGGGCGTCGATGGTGATGGTATAGGCGCCGTCCGGCATCTGGTTGCCATTGGCGTCCTTGCCATCCCATGAAAAAGTACCCTCCCCGGCAATTAGGGACGCTTCTTCGGTGTGCACGACATTGCCAAAGGAATCGGTGATGGTAATCACCGAGTTTTCCGCGTTTGCGTCCGCGTCGTAGCTCCAGGTGGCTTCGCCATTGGCAAGCTGGGAACTGGAGCCGGAGGAGGTGATGGTCTTGCCGATGAAAGAGACGGCTTCGGTATAGGTGGAATTGAGGTTGGAGATGACCAGTGCCTCAAGGAACTCGTTGGTTTTGAGTTGCTGCTCCACCGAGGTGAACTCCACCATCTGGGAAGTGAACTGGTTGGTATCGAGCGGGTCCAGGGGGTTCTGGTTCCTGAGCTGGGTGGTGAGCAGAGACAAAAACGTCTCGAAATTGTCGGCGATGGTGTTGCGCGAGCCCACCAGAGAGGATGGCGTGCCGCCGATTGAGTTTACTGCCATTTTCTTTTTCCTATGCCAAAAGATCCAGACCACCGGGGCTGATGTTGCCGCGATAGATTGCGGTCACCATACCGGCTTCGGGGTCAGCGGGCTTGTTTGCATCCACCGGGTCGGAATTGTTGCCGGGTGTGTGATTGTCGGGGCTGTCCTCCCCGGCAAAGGGGTTTTGCTTCAGGGAAAATTCGAGGTTGGTCCGGGTTCCCTCAAAACCGATGTCGGCCAGAGCGCGCTCAAGGGCGCGGGCGTCGCGCTGCAGCAGGTCAAGGGTTTCGGGACGTTCAACGGCAAGGCGGGCGCGCAGGGTGCCGTTTTCGTCAATGTTCAGGCGTACATCAATGCGGCCAAGTTCGGGCGGGTCCATTCTTATCTGGAAGCGGTTGTTTCCGGCGGCAAAATTGCGGGCGATTTCAACGGCCATGTTGGGCATGTTGATCTGGGCCTGGGCGTAGGCATTCTGCAACGTGCTGGTAAAAGAAGCCGGGGTGTTGATGGCTGGCGATGACTGGGAAAGCGGGGCGGCGGACTGACCAGGGGTCTGGGCGCTCAGAGCCGGGTCGGAGATAGTGCCCATCAGTTCACCTTGCGCGCCGGTGAGCGCAGCAGGAGTTATTGCGAGCGCCAGGGCGTTGGTCCCCGGGGCCAGAGAAGGAGCGTTGGGCATCAGCCCGTCAGCCGGTTTTTGTGCGTTTGGGTTGCCGCCCACTTGCGGGCGCTGGCTCTCAGGGGTGAGTTGACGCTGAAGGGTTGCGGCCAAATCAGGCTGGGCGGATTGGGTGGATTGCGCCGTTTGTGTTGTCTGCGTGGCCTGTGCACCCGGATTGGTGTTATCCGCCACAAGAGTGCCCGCCACCATCGCATCAAGAGTTGGAGCCGGTGTGCCATTTCCCGCGGGAAGCGCTGCGCGTGTGGCGCGGGTGGCGATAAATTCAAGGGTGGGGCCGGCTGACAGTTTGGTGGCCGAAGCAAATTGTATTCCTGCGGTGCCCGGCGCAGGTTGTGGGGGAACCGTGGCGGGCGCTTTTGGCTCGGGACCGGCCGGTAATGGCGTGGATTGCAACGGTGCAGTTTCAATAGGGGCGGTTGCCACAGGGGTCGGGGCCGCTGTCGGGGCCGTAACGGGGGCTGTTGTGTTCAAGCCCCTTAAACCGGCGGGCAGGGGCACCGGCAAGGGCGGCGCTGATACCAGCGCGGGTGAAATGGCGTCGATGCCGGTGGCCAAAGCACTTGTGAGCAGCGCGGGTTGTCCGGCGACTTGCGTTGGTGCGTTCGCCTGTGTGGGTACCTCTGTTTTGGTAACGCTGCCTTCTACTCCGACCAGTGCCGGGCCGAGCATTGTCTCAGCGCCCGGCAACGGAGTTGCGCCGCTGTTGCCCTGGGCGATTTCCAGGGTCTGGGCGGCAAGGGAGAGGTTCGGGTTGGCGGTGCCTTCGTCGAGCCAGTTCTGTTCGGTGTTGAAAGCAGTT